>JBLHJX010000074.1:0-20334 GCA_047619225.1 Candidatus Latescibacterota bacterium | reverse complement strand
GAAATGTGATAGTGAGATGGACATCATGGTCATTGTGGTGCGGACGGCTTTTGATGGTTCGCTCAGATGATTGAAGGAGCCCAAGATGCATGAATTAATTTTTGGACTGTTGTTCCTTTTTGGAACCTTTTCAGTGCTGGCGATACAACAACCTACTTCGAATGCTGAACCCACCAATGCTGATGAGGCAGCGGCAGCAAAGATAGCTGCTGAAGCGGAAACTGATGCGAAATATCAGGTGTGGGTTGCTACGCTAACACCCCAGCAGCAGGCTTGGGAGATTGTTTTGCAGGAGAATTTGGGTGATTTTTATCTGCCTCTTCACAAGGGTAATAAGGTTGAGGGCAAGTCTAATGCTTGGGATTTTGTGGCGGACAAATTGGGACTGCCGCGTGTGTTGCTGATTGGAGATTCAGTTTCGCGTGGGTATACACAAGCTGTGCGCAAGGCGCTTGATGGCAAAGCCAATGTGCATCGTGCGCCGGCTAACTGTGGGCCGACTGCTATGGGCATCAAAAAAATCGATATATGGCTTGGCGATGGAAAGTGGGACATTATTCATTTTAACTTTGGTATTCATGATCGGCACACACCCATAGCGGATTATGCGCAACGTCTGGAACAACTTGTCACACGCATGCAGAAGACTGGGGCAAAGTTGATTTGGGCCAGTTCGACGCCTATTCCAGACTTACCTAAACAGAAGTATTTTGCCGCATCCATTGTGGAACGTAACCAAGTTGCCGAGGAATTGATGCAGAAATACGGCATTGTTATTGATGACTTGTTTACGGTTGTTACGCCGCATCTTGCTGTTTTACAAAACACCGATGATGTACACTTCAAGGGTGAAGGGTATGAATTTCTTGGTAAGCAGGTGGCGGCATCGATTGAGGCAGCAATAGAGTAGCTTGGTAATTTTTCTGAGTTGATTGCGACATTTGAAGGGACTGTGGAGCAATCTGGTGATCTCTTCCATAGGCCTGGTGATCGGTTACTGTGTGGGCATTGCTGTGGGCATGGTGATCGATCTCGTTTGGTTTCCTGGGTCGGGGCATGGCTTCCACAATTTTTAAGCAGGCGCGTTGTGAAAGAAAAGAAGATTGGATATATCTGTGCATCGATTGATGGGGTGTATGGATAATCATAAACGTTTTAGCGGTGAGACCTTTCGCCCATAGTGATTCATTGAACCTCTTCTTGTCAACACGAGAAGGGGTTCAACTTTGTTTAGGAGATTGATAGAAAGAGGCTTTGATATCTGGGGATGTGGGAAGCTTTAAATATCCCCTGACATTAAAAAGGATTTTTGCTATTATGGGTGCCCGTGGTTTATGGTTTCTTCTCCACGAATATATCGCACTGGATCTATCATGAGACGTCAGGACTTGCACACTCTTTTTGGGAGATATATATGACATCAGGCATTCGCAATTTCATCATTTTCGCTATTGCACTTGGGGCTTCTTGGTTGGTGGGTATTTACATTCCGCCGACCTGGACAGTCGAGCAAGTGACATTGGATGTTAATACAGATGCAGAGGGTAAACTGTATTATATCTATCGAGGCAAACCTGCATACATCGATCCGGTTCCTATTGCACAAGCGCAACTCAACCCAGACAGTGTGCGCCGTTCGGGTGAAGAACCCGCTGTTACCCAGGAGTTTGTTTCTGCGGCAGAAATGAGAGGCGGACAAACACAGACATTGTATTATCAATTGCTTGCAAAACGCCACTGGGGATATTGGTCTCTTCTGCCTGCTTTGGTTGCCGTTGTTCTTTGTTGGCTCACCAAAGAACCCGTCACGTCTCTTTTAGGAGGCGTTGTCTCAGGTGCTCTCGTTTTGGGTCGTTATGATCTTACGGGTGAAGTTCTCATCCCTTCACTTGCCACAACAAGTGCTGCAGGCGTTCTCCTTCTTTATTTGTGGCTTTTAGGGGGGCTCATGGGTGTTTGGTCGCGCACGGGTGCGGCTCAGGCCTTTGCTGAATTTATGACCATTCGTTTTGTTCGAGGGCCCAGAAGTGCCAAACTCGTTGCTTGGGGGCTTGGTGTTATTTTCTTTCAGGGTGGGACTATCAGTACTGTGTTGGTCGGTACGACTGTTAAACCTATTGCCGACAAGGAAAACATCAGTCACGAAGAACTTGCCTACATTGTTGATTCTACTGCTTCACCTATTGCATCACAGCTCGCGTTCAACGCTTGGCCAGGTTATGTTCAGGCCTTTATTTTTGTCTCTGGTGTGAGTTTTTTGGCTACTGAGGCTGACCGCATTGCCTTCTTTTTTCAAAGTGTGCCGTTCTGTTTCTACGCGATCTTCGCCGTATTGGGTACGTTTCTTCTTAGCATTGATAAACCGCTCTTTTTAGGCAAACAACTCGGTGCAGCTATTGAACGCTCACGCACCACGGGTCAACTCGACGGCGAAGGGGCTGATCCTTTAAGCTCCAAAGAGCTTGAGAGTAGCAATATTCCCGAAGGGTATACGCCGCATGTTATCGAATTCTTTTTGCCCTTAGGCGCACTGATTGGTATTGCAATAGGTACGTTTATTTATGGTGGGTCTCCCAATGTGCAGTGGGCATTTGGCGTTGCGCTTCTGCTTGCCTCGGGTATGGCTTTGGCCAAAGGCATGTCGCTTAAAGATTTGCTCTCAGGATTTCAAGACGGTATCAAAGGTGTGGTTTTGGGTTCTGTTATTCTTTTGCTTGCTATGACGATTGGTGGTCTGAGCAAAGAAATTGGTGGTGGTACTTTTCTTGTCGAACAACTTGGTGACAGCATTCCTTATTTTCTTTTGCCTGTATTGCTTCAAGTTCTTACGATGGTCATTGCTTTCTCCACAGGCACCAGTTGGGGCACCTATGCTGTTGCTTTTCCTTTGGCGATGCCATTGGCCTGGGCTGTTGCTGGTGCAAATGGTTTGGCACATCCTGAACTTTTCATGACTTTGTGCTTTGCAGCTGTGATGGACGGTAGTGTTTTTGGCGACCAATGTTCCCCTATTTCTGATACGACGGTTTTGAGTTCTATGTGTACTGGGTGTGACTTGATGGATCATGTGAAGACTCAAATTCCTCAAGCTTCTGTGGCTGCTGGTCTTGCTGCTATTTGTTGGACCTGTGTCGCTTTCTTTACTGCCTAATATTTCGGACAGGTGCTGATAGTGGTATTCTATCTGTTGCTGTGCCATTACTTTTCTATGAACCAATAAACAAGACATAGATTTTACTCTTATTCTGAGTAGTTTTTATGGTCTTATGCAGACAGATAGGATCTGATGGATACTCCAGAACATTATGAAACGCTTGATCCTGAAAATTGGGATGAGATGCGGGCATTGGCGCATCGTATGGTTGATGATGCGATGACCTATATTGAAACCGTTGAAGAGCGACCCGTCTGGCAGCTTGTACCAGCAGACGTTGCTGCTCGTTTCGATTCGCCAGCACCTCATGATCCTGCGGGTGCAGATGCGGTGTATCAAGATTTTTTGGAAACGATATTTCCGTATCCCATGGGGAATATTCATCCTCGGTTTTGGGCATGGTATATGGGCAATGGTACTGCAATGGGTGCGCTTGCCGATTTTTTGGCTGCCATTATGAATTCCAATATGGGCGGTGGCAATCATGTATCTAATTTGGTTGAGCAACAGGTGATTCGTTGGATGAAGGAGATGATAGGCTTACCTGATGATGCAAGTGGTTTGCTGGTGAGCGGTGGGTCTATGGCCAACTTTGTGGGCCTGGCGGTTGCCAGAAATCACAAAGCTGGGTTTGATGTTCGAGAGCTGGGCATGCAACATGCACCTCACACTTTGACTGTGTATGCATCTACCGAGGTACATAGTTCTAATCAAAAGGCAATCGAGTTGTTGGGGTTGGGTAACCGAAATTTTCGCAAAATTCCTGTGCATGCGGATTTCACGATAGACTTAGGTGTGTTGTCTTCAACGATCGCAGCGGATCGAGAAGCGGGGTGCCGACCCATTTGTGTTATTGGCAATGCGGGTACGATCAATACGGGTGCTGTGGATGATTTGGCGGCATTGGCTGATTTGTGCGAGCGTGAGGATATGTGGTTTCATGTGGATGGCGCAATTGGTGCAACGGCTGTGTTATCGGAGCAAGTGAAACCGCTGTTGGTGGGTATTGAACGAGCCGATTCGGTTGCGCTTGATTTGCATAAATGGATGCATGTTCCATTTGAGGCGGGTTGTGTTTTGGTACGACATGATGGTGCGCACCGCACAACATTTTCATTAACCCCAGAATATTTGGAACGTGAATTACGCGGTTTGGCGGGTGGACAATTGTGGTTCTCAGACTATGGTTTGCAATTGTCTCGCAACTTTCGAGCCCTTAAAGTATGGATGTCCATTAAAGAACACGGCTTGGACCGATTTGGACGCATGATGGATCGAAATGTTGCGCAAGCGCATTACTTTGGAGAATTGGTTGCGCGTGCTCCAGAAATGGAATTGATGGCATCGATCGGTTTGGATATTGTTTGCTTTCGCTTTTGTTCTGATGGGTTGGATGATGCATCGCTGAATGTGTTAAATAAAGAGATATTGATGCAACTGCACGAAAGTGGGGTTGCTGTACCTTCTTATACGACGTTGCACGGTCGGTACTGTTTGCGCATTGCTATAGCAAACCATCGCAGCAAACAAAGTGATTTTGATTTGCTGGCAGAAGAGGTTGTTCGCATTGGGCGCGCATTGGTTTCAGAGATGTCATGAAGATGCGTTTGGGTGTATAAATACTATGGCAGATTCTTGTTAGAGGGTTATGATTGAAAAAACAGTGCAAAGCAGCGGGGTTTGATGTTAAAACCATAGGTTAATTTCACTTTTGAATGATGAGGTCTGGCGCTTGTCTAAAATTGCTGTTTTTGTCGATGTTCAGAATGTCTATTATACTGTAAGGCAAGCCTATCGTTGCCATTTTAACTATACGACATTTTGGGCAAAACTTTTGGAGCGTGGAGAGATTGTTACGGCATATGCGTATGCTGTGGATCGGAGAGATCAGAAGCAGGTTCAGTTTCAGCAGATCTTGAAGGATATTGGATTTGAGGTGAAGCTGAAGCCGTTTATTCAGCGGAGTGATGGTTCGGCCAAAGGGGATTGGGACGTGGGGATTACGTTGGACGTGTTGGAACAGGCAGATGTGGTCGATACGGTTGTGTTGGCTTCGGGGGATGGTGATTTTGATTTGTTACTCGATAAGGTCAGGCAGAAAAATAACGTGCAGGCTGTGGTATATGGTGTGCCGTCTTTGACTGCTGCATCGTTGGTTCGTGCAGCCTCTGAATTTTGCCCGATTGAGGGTGATCTGTTATTGTCTGGTCGATAAAGTAATACAAGATAGATTGGGGATTGTTTGACGCGTATGAGAGATTACTTTTTGCGTATGAAGGCAACGGGTGAATGTCCACCGAGAAAGCCGTTTCATAAGATCGTTTGGTCATGGGTCGGTGCGTTTTTGGGCATTTATCTTATTACGATACTTGGGCGATACTTGGCACTTAGGTCGATAGATAGCTTGTTTTTGATCGGTTCTTTCGGTGCTTCTGCTGTTCTTGTTTATGGGGCACCTCTGGCAGAGTTTTCTCAACCGCGCAATCTTGTGGGTGGGCATGTTATTTCTGCTGTGGTTGGTGTTACTGTATTTGTGTTGGTTGGAGATACTATGGCTCTGGCTGGGGCTTTGGCTGTTTCGTTGGCTATTGCAGCTATGCATTTGACGAGAACCTTGCATCCACCTGGCGGTGCTACTGCGTTGATTGCCGTTATTGGTGGGCATCAGGTACATTCTCTTGGTTATGCATATGTATTCAGCCCCGTTTTTATGGGGGCTTTGGTGATGTTTCTTGTTGCATTAGTGGTAAATAATTTGTCGACGAATCATAAGAGACATTATCCTGTCTATTGGTTGTAATGAATTTCTGAAATTGATATGTGTATGCAATTGCGAGGATAATACGGTGCATAGGTTATGAAAAGGACCGTGCTGGCTGTATTCATACTCGCTCTTACGGGTTCTTTGCTTGCGGAGGAGAAGATGATACCGAATGAAAATGTGGTTTATAAGGCTGTGACCAATGAAGCCTCTGAGCACGTTGAGCTTCAACTACATATTTTTAACTCCGAGGGTCACCTAAAGACAGATAAACGCCCGGCTCTTGTGTTCTTTTTTGGTGGGGGGTGGAATGGAGGGACACCGGAGCAATTTTATCCTCATAGTCACTATTTTGCATCTCGTGGGATGGTCGCCATTTCGGCTGAATATCGAGTTAAGAGTCGGCATGGCACGTCGCCGCGTGCGTGTGTGAAAGATGGGAAGTCGGCTGTGCGGTGGATTCGGGCACACGCTGGTGAATTGGGCATTGATCCTGGTCAGTTGATCGCTGGTGGTGGTTCGGCGGGTGGACATGTGGCTGCTGCGACGGCTACAGTGAAGGATTTCAATGAAGATGGAGAAGATTTGAATGTGAGTTGTCGGCCTCAGGCGTTGGTGTTGTTTAACCCTGTATTTGACAATGGGCCTGAGGGGTATGGTTATGATCGGGTTCAGGACTATTGGCAAGATTTTTCACCGATGCATAATATAGATGCGCATACGCCACCGACGATTGTCTTTTTGGGGACAAAAGACAAACTGATTCCCACAGCGACCGCTGAAAAATATAAAAAACTTATGATCGATAAGGGGCTTCGGTGCGAGTTGCATCTTTACGAAGGTGAAGGGCACGGGTTTTTTAATTTCAAAAACTATGAGAATTATGTGGCGACGGTGGTTGAGGCAGATAGGTTTTTGGCGTCGCTTGGGTATTTGGAAGGTGAACCGACACTATAGGATAAGCCGAATGCAGGTGAGGGTGAATAGCTGTATTCTATAAAAAATGAGGGAAAATAAAAATGCCTGATATTATGAATATCAGGCATTCATAAAATAGAATTGAGATAAGCGTTTATATGTTAGGCGTCGAGCTGGTCCCATGAGGGTCGGGTTTTTCGTTTTGGCACTTTTGCCATAACCGTATCAAAACCATCCATTATTTCTTTTGGTTTTTTATATTGTGATTGGAAAAAGGTAGCCAATTCTAATTCGCTAATTTCTCGTGTAAAGGCGTAGATGGCAAACTGGTTCATAGATACGCCTTGTTGATGTGCTATTTTTTCAATGCGATCTTTTAGATCTTTTAGATCTTTTAGATCTTTTAGATCTTTTAGATCTTTTAGATCTTTTAGATCTTTTAGATCTTTTAGATCTTTTAGATCTTTTAGATCTTTTGGCACTCTGATGGTCAATACATTGTTTTGCTTAGTTGGCATGATTCTTTCTCCACTTCCCTTGATGGCGCACATTGGTATCTAAGACTATATGCATGTTTTTGATAGCGTATATGCTGTCACAAGCCAAGGGGCTGCTAACGGTTGTTTTACGGAAACACGCAATTTTCACTTTAAAAGATAGGTTTTTTAATGATTCCATTTTCGATTCTTGATTTGGTACCCATTCGTCAGGGTGGTGATGCGGCGCAGGCTTTTGATTTGATGCGTGATCAGGCTCGTCATGCCGAAGCATTGGGGTATCACCGGTATTGGCTTGCAGAGCATCACAACATGGCTGGTGTGGGGTGTTCGGCGACGAGTGTTTTGATTGGGCAGGTTGCTGGTGCGACGAAGACGATACGTGTGGGTTCCGGCGGTGTTATGTTGCCCAATCATGCGCCACTTATTATTGCGGAGCAGTTTGGCACGTTGGCGTCTTTGTTTCCGGGGCGAATTGATTTGGGACTGGGACGTGCTCCTGGAACGGATCCGCAAACGGCACATGCGTTGCGCCGGACGCGCGTGGGGGGTGACAACGAGTTTCCGCAGGATGTGCTTGAGCTTCAAGCTTACTTTAAAACAGCTGAACCACAGCAGGCTGTGCAGGCTATTCCTGGGGCTGGATTAGAGGTGCCGATTTGGTTGTTGGGTTCCAGTATGTTTAGTGCACAGTTGGCTGCGATGCTTGGTTTGCCTTATGCTTTTGCTTCTCATTTTGCGCCCGATTATTTGATGGATGCTTTGCATGCTTATCGAACGGGTTTTAAGCCGTCTGTGTATCTTGATCGTCCTTATGCGATGGTGGGTGTCAATGTGGTTGCGGCAGATACGGATGAGGAAGCGCAACGTTTGTTTACGTCTCAACAGATGCAATCTGTGAATATGATGCGCGGAAAACGTGAAGGGTTATCGCCGCCTATTGATGATATTGATGCGTATTGGACCCCACGGGAAAGACCTGGTGTTGAACACAAGTTGACATATGCCTTTGTCGGAGCCGCTGAGACGGTACGTCAGGGGCTTGCTGGGCTTATTGACAAGACAGAAGCGGATGAGATTATTACAACGGTGAGGATTTACGACCCAAAGGCTTGTTTGCGGTCGCTTGAGATTTTGGCGGATGTGCGTTTAGAGCTTACGTCTACGTCAGACTCTGTATCTGGAACTTTTTAGGGTTGATTTTTGTGAACAAATCACGGGGATCAGCTGTTAGAAATTTGTTTGAGACACGATCAAAGGTGCCGTAATTAAAATATGTGAGACCATAAAAAATCGGGACGATCTGTTAGGGTCGCCCCGATTTTTTATGGTGTATTTGGGTAAAATGAATTAGTGTATATGGCTTGCTTTAACGCACGTTTTGTATCAAGTGGTTTGTGTTATAGATTTAGCTTCTGAGAGGTGTCATATGTCCAAACTTCGTGTTGCGAGTTGTCAGTTTCCAGTATCGGGTGACATTGCCAAAAATGCGCGTTATATCCGCAGATATATGAAACGTGCCGTAGAAGCAGGTGCCGATCCGTTGCATACTACCGAAACGTGTTTGTCGGGTTATGCGGGGTCTGGTTTTGCCTCTTTTGATGATTTCGATTGGGACCTGTTGCGCAAAGAAACCACGTGTTTGCGAGAATTGGATACGTCAGCTACTTATACGTCGACTTATAGCAGAAGGAGATTTACATGACGGGTGGTTCACAACGGTCTTGGATGGTTTTGCAGGCGGCTTCGGATAATGTGGCGATTGCTTTGCGGGAATTTGAAGTGGGTGAGGTGATGGCAGATGTGGCGGTGGCAGAACCTATTCGGCGTTATCATAAAATGGCACTGACGGATATTGCTGAAGATCAGCCGGTTTATAAGTATGGTCAGATTATTGGATATACGAGTAAGGCTGTTGCGGCGGGCACTTGGGTTCATACGCATAATTTGGGTATGGGGCGTTTGATGGAGGTGTCTGTTACGGATTTGGCGAACGATGTTCCGGAACCGGAGCCGGTTATTGAAGATCGGTATTTTTTGGGGTATCGCAGTGGGGATGGGCGTGCGGGTACTCGGAATTATTTGTTGATTGGCAGTACGGTGGATTGTTCGGCTCGGGTTGTGGATATGGTGTTGGAGGAGTTGAATCGGAAAAAGAGTGACTACACGCGCCGGTACCCGAATGTGGATGGCATTGTGGGACTGACGCATGACAGTGGGTGTGGGTTGGTGACGTTGAGTGAGGGGCACACGCAACAAAATCGCACGATACAGAATTTAATGGATCACCCCAATGTGGGTGGGCGGGCCATTGTGCAGTTGGGGTGTGAGAAGGGGCAGGCGGAGTTGATTTTTGGTAAGGATAATTTGGTGCCTATTGAGGGCGCTTCAAGTGGACCCGATGAGGCATTGCCAATTATTACAATGCAGGAAGCGGGGGGGACATGGGCGACGGTGGATCGCATTGTTGATTATGTGGAGAAGGTGTTGTTGCCTCGGGCGAATCGGCGGCGGCGGATCCTTATTCCGGCCAGTGAGTTGATTTTGGCGACGCAGTGTGGGGGGAGCAATGCGAACAGTGGGTTTACGGCCAATGCGTCGATTGGGTATGCATCTGATTTGTTGATTCGGTGTGGGGGGACGGCGTTTATTGCGGAGACGACGGAGACGTTTGGGGCTGGGCATTTGCTTACGCGGCGGGCGAAAACACCAGAAGTGGGACAGGCTTATTTGGATTGTGTTGTGGATTATCGCAAATACCTTGCAACGGGCGGGGGTACACCAGAGAATAATTTGGCGTATGGGAATATGGAAGGTGGTTTGTCTACGATTGCCGAGAAAGCATTGGGGTCTGTTGCTAAGGGTGGCACATCGGCATTGTGTTGGGTGAATGATTATGCGGAGTTGATTACGGAAAAAGGGTTTGGGTTTATGAACACCCCTGCGTTTGATCCGGCATCGTGTACGGGACAGACGGCAGGTGGTGCGCAGGTAGGTGTATTTAGCACTGGGGCAGGCAGTTGTTTTGGTGGGGTGCTCATCCCATGGTTAAAGGTTGTGAGCAACAGTGATACGTTTGAGCGGATAGAAGATATGGAAATTAATGCAGGTGGGATTGCGGATGGCATTGATTCGTTTGAGGATGTGGGACGCATGATTTTTGAATATACCTTGGCGATGGCCAGTGGGGCGAAAACGTACAGTGAGAAGGTGGGGTATTCGGTGGTGAATATTTGGGATAAAGGTGTGACGACGTAAAGGCAAGGTAAAAGGTAAAACAAAGTCAAAGGCGGGAAGCAGGAGGTAGGCGGTAGAAAAATCATGAAGGTTTGGTTAGGTTGTGAATATTGATACCGAGAGGTGTTTATGGGACCCACGGGGATTGAATATGTGGTGGTGGGGTGTTATTTGGCGGCGTTGGTGGGTGTGGGGATGGTGTTTCGCAAGTTTAATGAAAATGTGAGTGATTATTTTCGCAATGGATGTAAGGGGACGTGGTGGTTGGTGGGGTCGAGTGCGTTTATGACGGCGTTTAGTGCGTGGACCTTTTCGGGTGCGGCGGGTGCGGCGTATGAGGCTGGGTGGAGTGTGTTGGTGATTTATTTGGCCAACTCGGTGGGGTTTGCCATTAATGGGTTGTTTTTGGCCAAGTGGTTTCGGCAAATTCGTGCGATGACAGGACCTGAGGTGATTCGCCTTCGATTTAGTGTTGCCACGCAGCAATTTTATGCGTGGATGTCTTTTTTCATGCAAACCTTGTATTCGTCATTGCATTTGTTGGGTTTGGCGATTTTTTGTTCGGCAGTGTTTGGGTATCAAATTGAGCAGGTGATTGTGGTGGTGGGATTGGTGGTGTTGGTGTATTCGTTGATTGGGGGCAGTTGGGCGGTGACGGCGACTGATTTTTTGCAGACGTTGATTTTGATTCCCATTACGATCTTGGTGTCTTTTTTGTGTTTGGTCAAGTTGGGTGGTGTTGGGGCATTGTTGGACGGGATTCAGAATATGAATTTGTCGTCTGACTATGCGGTGTTTAATGAGCCTGAGCGGTTTCCTTTGCGGGCGTATACGTATGCGTGGGCCTTGGCGATGTTGATCAAGAATGTGATTGGGTATAATACGTTGACATCGGCACAGCGTTATTTTTCGGTAAAGGATGGGCGTGAAGCACAAAAGGCTGCGTGGTTGGGTTTTATATTGATGACGGCAGGGGCTTTTATATGGTTTATTCCACCGATGACGGCGCGGTTGTTGTATGATGCACAGGTGATGGGCACGGCCATTCCAAAACCCGCAGAAGCGGCGTATGCGATTGCGAGCTTGAATGTATTGCCCGTGGGCATGACAGGTTTGATGGTGGTGGCGATGTTTGCGGCGACAATGAGTTCGATGGATTCGGGGTTGAATCGCAATGCTGCGATTTTTACCAATGATATTTATCCGACCTTGTGTGGGTTGTTTGGCAAAGTGCCTGTAGAGGGCAAACATTTGATGCGGTTGGGGCAGATGTTTTCGGCGGGTTTTGGGTTGTGCATTGTAAGTATTGCAACCTATTTTGCCAATACAGAAGGCAAGGGTGTGTTTGAGCATATGTTGAATGTGGGGGCGCTGTTGGCGTTGCCGATGGCCGTACCCACACTGATGGGTATGTTCATTCGTTCGACACCGAGTTGGGCTGCGATTGTAACGGTATGTGTGACTTTGGTCCCATCGGCATTGGGATTTTTTAGTGAGGCTTTGTTTGGTGAGACGTGGTCTTTTCAGCAAAAAGTATTTACCAACATCGCAGTGGGTGTGGTGGTGTATTTGTTGACCATGCCGTTTTGGAAATATGCATCAGAAGACTATCAAAAGCAGACCGATGGATTTTTTGAGCGCATGTTAACGCCCGTTGATTTTGCCAAAGAAGTGGGCAAACCCAATGATTTGCGGCAGTTGAAAATTATTGGCAGTTTTGCAGCGGTGATGGGCGGTTTGATTTGTTTGCTTGTGTTTGTGCCCAATCCTTTAATTGGACGTTTGGGTATTTTGTTTGTGGGCGGTTTTGTTTTGTGCATCGGTTGTATTTTTGTTTGGTTGGGTCGGCGCAGTGAGGCGGATGAAATTCAGACGCAAGCTGCGGATTGATATCTTGGGAGGGGTATTATTCTTTGGGGCAAGTTTATGAGGCGCAGGGAGATCGACAGGTTGCGATTTCGGCGTATCAAAGAGTTTTGGTGTTGAATCCTAACCACGAAAATACAAAGATACGTTTGTCACAGTTGGAGCCATAATAAAGGAGTGTTGTGATGATTCATGATTCATTTGCTCGGTATACTGACTTTGACCCTATGGTGCCTATTTGGATTGTGACGCCGGATTTGGATGGGTGTATTCATCGGTTTTTTGATGCGTCTTCGATTAGTCCGTCGGGGCGGTATGTGGGGTTGTTTCGTTTTTTAACTGAGGGCCGGTTGCCAGAGCCTGGAGATGCGGGTGATATTGTGGTGGTGGATTTGGAGACGGGTGAACAGAATGTCGTGGCTAAAACGCGGGGGTGGGATACGCAGATGGGTGCGCAAGTGCAGTGGGGGGCGACGGATGAGGAGCTGTTTTTTAACGATATGGATACGGGTGCTTGGCGACCTTTTGGTGTGAAGTTTAATCCGTTGACAGGTGAGCGGTTTGAAATGGATGGGACTGTGTATATGGTGTCACGTGATGGCAAACAGGCATTGAGTCCGTGTTTGTTGCGTACGGGAGCAACACAGGCAGGGTATGGCGTGATTGCACCGGTCGAGCATGTGCCTAAAAATCAGGGTGCTGCAGATGACGATGGGATTTATATCACCGATACGACAACGGGGAAATCGCGTTTGTTGGTGTCGATTCGGGAGATTGTGGAAACAGCAGCGCCCCAGTTTGATTTGGATGATTATGCAGATGGTGATTTTTATGGGTTTCATGTGAAATGGAATCCGCAGGGTGATCGCATTATGTTTGTGCTTCGGTGGGTGTCTCGTACGAAGGGTTTGAAATATGGACCCAATTTGATTACGATGCGTGCCGATGGATCGGAGATTTGTTGTCCGATTCAAGATGAGGTTTGGTCAAAGGGGGGGCATCACCCAGACTGGTGCCCCGATGGGGAAACGGTGATGATGAATTTGAAATTGGATGATGGGGGGTTGCGCTTTGTACGGGCGCATTATGATGGGCGCGATTTTGAAGTGATGACGTCTGTGGCGGGGTCTGGTCATCCTACACTGCATCCCAATGGGCGTCATATTGTGACCGATGAATATTTGCATGCTTCATTGGCTTATGGGGATGGTACGACACCGCTTCGGTGGGTTGATTTGGAGACGGATACGGAGCAGGTGATTGCGCGGATTAACAATGACCCGCCTTATCGGGGGCCGAAAAATGAGTTGCGGATTGATCCGCATCCGGCGTGGGATCGGGAGTATAAGCGGATTGCGTTTAATATTTGTGATGAGGGAGTGAGAAGGGTTTGTGTGGCGGATTTGAGTGGGTTGTTATAGGCATGCCTTCGGCGACTTACTTTTTGCAGCCAAAAAAAGTAAGCAAAAAAGGCCGTCCCTCAAGTGCCGAGAGGGCTGGTTTTCCGCAAATACCGTTGGTGGGTACAAGGCATAAAGTGGCCTACGGGGTAAGTGTTTTTAGGACGTGTATTGTGGGAGGGAATGGTGCGGAAAATCGGGGGTGGAGCGGGCCTTTGGGAGTAGAAACGGAGATAGAAAAAGGCAGTAAATATTAATGGGCTCTTTTAATGGGGGTGTTTGGATGAATATTTTAGAACATGGGGCGGGTGATTATTTTCATGGGGTGGTGGATGTATGTGAGGGGGATGAAGGGGTGTGGTTGAAGCGGGTGACGGATTTGCAGATGGCGCATTATGAATCTTGTAATGATCGGTGGCCTTTGCGGGCGAGGTGTGATGCGGGAGGGGCTTTGGTGTTGCGGACGAATTCTAAAACTTTGGATGTGTCTTTTAAGGTGGTTGAGGGGGCGCGGCAGTATTTGGGGTTGGATGTGGAAGTGGATGGGGTTGTGGTTCGGTCGGTTTATGTGGATGATTATTTGAAGTCGGATGGGGTGAGGATTACGAATAATGCGCAGGGGGTTGCTTGGGTGCGTTCGGACGGAGAAGGGGCATTTACTGTTCGGTTGTATGCGTATGAGGATCGGGAAGAGCGGGCGGTTTGGGTGCGTTTGCCGCAGAGTGTGGGGTTGGTGTTTGCGGGTGTGGTGATTGAAGAGGGGGCATCGGTTGTGGCTGTTGAAAAGCCTAAGCAGAAATTGCTTTGTTTGGGTGATTCGATTACGCAGGGAATGGATGCGATGAGCCCGATGACGGCTTATACAACGCAGTTGGCTCGGTTGTTAGATGCAGAGCTTTTGAATCAGGGCGTGGGTGGGCATATTTTTGATGTGGATTCGTTTGATGCAGCATTGGATTTTGAGGCCGATATTGTGACGATTGCTTATGGGACAAACGATTGGAATGGCAATACGCCCGTTGCGGAGATTCAGGAGAATGTGCGTGCTTATTTGGAGAAGGTTCGGGCGCGTTATCCTTTGGCTGAGATTTTTGTGCTGAGCCCTATTTGGCGAACGATTGGAGATGAGGTGCGTGAGGGCGGGACTTTGTGGGATTTTTCTCGGGTGATTTTGGAGACGGCAGGGGCATTTAAAAATGTGAGATGTTTGGATGGTTTGGCAATGATGCCGCATCAGGAGCATTTGTTGCCTGATGGTACGCATCCGAACGATGAAGGGTTTTTGCATTATGGTTTGAACTTGTATCGGGCGATAAAACGATAATGGTCTACTTTGATTTGTTGAAGTTTTTGTTGCCGTTGATTCTGACGGTTATTGTGCAAGAGATGGGCTGGCAGGTGCTCAATGGGGGTATGGCGCGGGTGCCGCAGGCGACGGAGACCTTGGCTGCTTATGGGTTGGCTTGGGGCATTACGATGTTTTTGCAGGGGCCATTGGCACAGGGCAAGCAGTTGGGTTTGGTGTTGGTTGATTCGCGTGATGCATTGCGTCAGGTGCATCGTTTTGTGTTGGGTATTGGATTGTTGATGGCGGGTGTGTTGGTGTGTTTGGCTTTGACGCCAATGGGGATTTGGGTGATAGAAGATCTGCATCATGTTGCTGGGGATTTGAGTGCGGTTGTACGGCGCGCATTTTTTTGGTTGATTCCCATTCCTGCATTGGCTGGGGTGAATCGGTTGTATATGGGTATGTTGATGCGGGTGCGTCGTACCGATGTGGTGAGTGCGGCGATGATGGGGGGCATTGTTACCAGTATTGGGTCGGTATTTATTTTGTTACCGACTGAGTTTGTGCAGGCAGACCCGATTCGGTTGCCTTTGGCTGCAACTTATGCCAGTGCACTCACTGAATTTGTGATTGTATTGTGGGGGCGATTTCGGTGGGTTGATTTGCCGGATCAATCGGATGGTGATGTATTGTCTTTGGGGTATGTGACACGATTTTTCTGGCCTTTGGCTTTTATTATGGCGCTTCAGGGGTTGAGCAGACCTATTATTAATTTGTTTGTGTCGCGAAGCAGTGATGGTTCTGAGGCGTTGGCGGTGCTTACGGTTGTGTATGCGTTGGGGCATATCCCTTATGGTTGGGTGAATGAAACGCGGAGTTTGCATACGGCGTTTCAACATGTTGCTAACCATTTGCATTATGTTCGGCGTTTTGTATTTGGGTGCGGTTTGTTTTCTTTTGGCAGTATGGTGTTGTTGTTTTGGACGCCTCTTCGCGATGTGTTGTTGCAGGATTGGATTGGTGTGTCTGCTGATTTGGCGGCCCAGTGTGTGATGCCTTTGTTTTTGTTTTCGTTTTTCCCTTTGGCGGTGACGGTCCGGGCGTATTTTCATGGTGTGGGGCTGCTTGAACGGCGCACGAAGGCAATGGCACCCAGTGCACCTGCGCGTATTGGGGCCATTGTGGTGGTGCTGCTGATTTTGTCTGAGCAGGGGATTTCTGGTGCGACATTGGGTGTTGGGGCTTTGTTGAGTGGGTTTATAGCTGAGGCGACGACGGTTTGGTGGTTTGTGAGGCGGAGAGGGTAAGGTAAAGTCTTGTATCGGTAGGTTATTTTTCATATGAAACACTTTGAAGGAGGTATATATGGTTGACGCGAATGTGATGAATCAGTTTAGGTTGGATGGTAAAGTGGCGTTGGTGATGGGGGGATCAAAGGGGTTGGGTAAGTCGATGGCTTTGGGGTTTGCGCAGGCGGGTGCGACGACGGTGATTGGTGCGCGGACGGAGGCCGATTGTGAGGCGACGGCTTTGGAGATTGCCAATGAGACGGGTCAGGAGAGCATTGCATTGGCAGGGGATGTGACAAAAGAAGAGGATGTGGATCGGGTGTTTGGTGCGGTGAAGGAAAAATATGGTCATGTGGATGTGGTGGTGAACAGTGCGGGGATTAATGTAAGGCACTTGATTGAAGATTTTCCGTTGGAAGATTTTAAGCGGGTGATGGATATCAATATGACGGGTGTGTGGTTGTGTTGCAGAGCAGCGGCACGCATTATGAAACCGCAAGGATCGGGGTCTGTGATTAATGTGGCATCTGCGTTGAGTGGCGTGGGTTTGGAGGAACGCTCGGCCTATTGTGCGTCGAAGGCGGGGTTGATTGGATTGACGAAAACATTGGCTTTGGAGTGGGCGTCTTCGGGGGTAAGGTGCAATGCATTGTGTCCGGGACCTTTTTTGACAGAGATCAATGTGCCCCTGTTAAAGGAGCCTGAAAAGGTGGCGTCTTTGTTGGGTTTAACGGCATTGAATCGTTGGGCAGAATTGGAAGAGATTCGGGGTGCGGGATTGTTTTTGGCGAGTGATGCATCGAGCTATATGACGGGTACGTCGTTGTATATTGATGGCGGGTGGAACGCGCATTAGATCACGATCACGGAAGGGCACGGATTAGCACGGAAAAACACGGAACCCTGCCCTTCTTCACCCCAAAGTGGAACGCCATAATTTATCAGGAGAACCTGGATGTTTGGTTTTCAGAAAACAGGCATTTAAAATATGGTCTGGTGGCGTTGGTTGTTTGGTGTGTACGATTTGGCGGTTGTGAGATGGAACATTCGCGTGTTGATTTTGGGAGTAATGATTATGTGTGCGATGGATGCCGAAAGTGCCTTACCCGAAGGAGTACGTGTTGAAAAAGATGTGGTATATGGTACGGTAGGGGATCGGGAATTGGTGTTGGATTTGTATTGGCATTCGGATATTGAGAAGGCGATACCCTTGGTTATTTGGGTACACGGGGGTGCGTGGCGTAAAGGCAGCAAAAACAATTCTCAGAATGTATTGCCCTTGTTGTCAAAAGGGTATGCTGTGGCGAGTGTGGGATATCGGTTGAGTGGTGAGGCGATTTTCCCGGCGCAGATTCAAGATTGCAAAGCGGGGGTGCGTTGGTTGCGTGCACACGCAGGTGACTATCAATTAGACGGTGAGAAGTTTGGCGTGTGGGGATCTTCTGCGGGAGGGCACTTGGTGGCACTTTTGGGTACGGCCAATGATGTGGTTGAGTGGGAGGTGGGGGGGCACTTAGATGTGTCGAGCCGGGTTCAGGCGGTGTGTGATTGGTTTGGGCCGACGGATTTTTTGCGTATGAACGATGTGAAAGGGAACATCGATCACGATGCGGCCAATTCGCCTGAGTCGCAATTGGTGGGTGTACCGATTCAAGAACATCCCGATTTGGTGGGCAATGCCAATCCGATCAGTTATGTGAGTGAAGATGATCCGCCTTTTTTGATTATGCACGGTGGAGAAGATTTGACGGTGATTCCCAATCAGAGTGAATTTCTCAATGTGGCATTACAAGAGCAGGGTGTGTCGTCAACGTTTGTGATCGTTGATGATCGGGCACATGGGTTTGGGGGTGAGCGAGCGGATATTTTTAAGTTGGTTTCGGGGTTTTTTGATGAACATTTAAAAGATTCAGAGAGTGGGTGGCTTAAAGACAATCCGAACCCTTGGGTGGCACCGTGTGCTCCGGGTGTGGTGGGGATGCGGCACGTGTTGTTTCGGAGTGAGACATTAAGCAAGTATTATGGATATAGTTTGTATTTGCCGCCGAGTTATGATCAAAACTTGGAACAGCGCTTTCCGGTCGTGTATTGGTTGCACGGGCGTGGGGGTAATCCAAATGGGGTAAAGCGTTTGTTGGCCAAGTTTGATGCGGCGATGAAAATGGGTGATTGCCCGGAGATGGTGATTGTTGCGCCGAATGGTTTGCCAATGAGTATGTATTGTGATTCTAAGGATGGGCAATATCCGGTTGAGACGGTAATTGTGAAGGATCTCATTTCACACGTAGATGCGACGTATCGCACGGTGGCAGATCGGGCCAGTCGGGCGATAGATGGGTTTTCGATGGGTGGGTTTGGTGCTGCGCATTTGGGCTTTAAATATCCGGATCTTTTTGGTGCGGTGTCAATTATGGGTGGCGCATTGCACAAACCTGAGTTTTTGCGTGATGAACGGGTTGATATTTTTGGGTCTGTATTTGGAGGTAACTTGGATTATTGCGATGCCAATTCACCGTGGACATTGGTGGCACAAAATGCGGATAAAGTGAAGACGCAGGTGATTCGGCAATACGTGGGCGAGAAAGATGACCGCTTGTTGGAGAAGAACAAGGCCTATCACGCGTTTTTGGAGCAGTTGGACATTCAACACGCTTTTGGTATTGCTTTGGGTGCTGGACACAATGCCGTGAAGGTTCACGAAAATATGGCGGATGATCCGTTTGCGTTTTATCGCGCAGCGTTTGAGAGTAAGTCGTGTTAAGGAATTGATCTGCACCCTATTTTATTGGAGTGTGATTTGGACGAGCGACCGAATTTTTTGGTGATTATGACCGATCAACAGCGCGGTGATTGTTTAAGTGCCGATGGGCATCCGGTGCTGTTGACGCCCAATATGGATGCGATTGGTGGGGCGGGTGTGCGGTTTTCACGGGCTTATACAACGTGCCCTGTTTGTGTACCGGCGCGACGGTCATTTTTGTCGGGACAATTTCCTTCTACTCATGGTGTGCTGAACAACAGCAGCATGGAATGGGAAGGACCTTCGCTCCCTGGTGTGTTGCGCGATGCAGGATATCAGACCGAGTGGGTGGGGCGCGGGATGCATCAAACGCCGCCACACAAACGCTACGGCTTTGAACATATGGTGTTTAAAGATCATCGTGTGTCAGATGATTACGATGCATTTCTTGCTCGGCGTGAGCCCGAAGGCAGTGGCGGTTATTACGGTACGGGCGTGATGCACAACGATTGGACGGCGCGACCTTGGCACATGGATGAGGCATTGCACGCGACCAATTGGACAGTAAATGAAGCTTTAAATTTTCTAAATCGGCGTGATCTGTCGTGTCCGTTTTTTTTGGTGGCATCCATTTTGGCACCGCATCCGCCGTTGGTGCCACCCGCGTTTTATATGGATCGGTATTTGCGTCAAGATTTGCCCGATCCGGCAATTGGCGATTGGGCCTTGCCGCCGGAACGAATGGATGGGGATGTGAGTGCTGAGCGTGTGAACTTAAATGGTGAGGCCCTGCGTTCGGCACGGGCGGGTTATTATGGGTTGATCAATCATGTGGATGATCAGATGCGTCGGTTGTTGAACCCCGTAAATGGTGTGCAGAGCATGACGGGGCGCAATACCGTGGTGGTTTTTGTATCGGACCACGGAGAAATGTTGGGTGATCATTATCGATGGCGAAAGTCATTGCCTTATGAAGGGTCGGCACGCATTCCGTTTATGATTCAGGCTCCTGAACGGTTTGGGTTGCATCGTGGAACGGTGAGCGAAACACCTGTATGTATTGAAGATTTGATGCCAACGATTTTGGCAATGGCCGATGTGCCGTGCCCTGATGGTGTGGATGGTGCCAATTTGTTGCCGCTGATGCAGGGTATGGCAGATTTGGATCGTACGTATTTACACAT
>JBLHJX010000073.1:0-20389 GCA_047619225.1 Candidatus Latescibacterota bacterium | reverse complement strand
TCTCGGTATTTGGATTATTGGCATGATGCGCGTCCAATTGTCGGCCGATTTTTAAAGCGGTTGATGCGGGTTCTGGGATTTCGATACGTGGACATTGATGTGGTATATGGCGCAAACGATCCTGCACGGACCGGACGGTTGTTTGGGTATGTCGAGGCGGTTCGCCCTCTGTTGGGCAAATGTTCTTCCTTGGTATTGACCCCAGACTTTACCCAATCGCGGCTTGAGGGTGCTGGCGCGGTTGAAATTTCTTTGTCTCCATCCCGGTTGCTTTGGGCGTTTTTGGCACTGGTTGGACGCGGTGGGATTTTGGGTGCTAAAATCTGGTGGCGAGAGCGACAGGCCAAACGGAATGCTATTTTGACTGAAGCGTAGTTGGTTGTAAAGTTGGTGCAAGGTGCGTTGGAACCTGGTTTTTTGTGTTTAGGGTATAAGGAGTGGATATGGCAATAGAAGATTTGATCAGAACGATGATGAAAGAGTTTCGTGAAATTGTAAAAACCGAAACGGTGATTGGTGAACCTGTGGTTGCCGGTGATGTGATTATTGTGCCAGTTTCGAAGATATCTTTTGGATTTGGTGCCGGTGGTGGGAAGGGCACCAAAGATGGTGGGAGTGGAACAGGTGGGGGGGGCTCAGTACAGCCGGTTGCGTTTATTATTATTCAAAATGGGAAAGCGCAGTTGGTGCCGCTTGAAGACAAGGGCATGTCGGTGGGCGACCTGTTGAAATATGCGCCAGATGTGATCAAGAAAATTAAGGACTTTAAGGATAAGCGGGATAAGAAGAAGACGGGGGATGAGAGTGGCGTGACAGACAGTGAGGCTGATAACCCGTCTTAAATGTATGATTATAAGAAAAAAGCCCTGCGAAGATATTCTTCGCAGGGCTTTTTTTATATGGCTGAATTGCGTCTATTGGGTTGTTTGATAGTAGGGGTTGTCACCTTCGGCGTGATCGGTGATATCGAGCACGCGCGTAATTTCAGGAACGGCTTCTTTGATCATGACTTCCACACCTTGTTTTAAGGTGACGTCAACCATTCCACATCCTTGGCATCCACCGCCAAATTGGAGATAAACCGTGTCGTCTTTGATGTCAATCAAAGAGACATTGCCGCCGTGAGACGCAACGCCGGGGTTGATTTTTTCGTCAATGACTGTTTGGATTTTTTCGGCCAAGGTACCTTTGAGGTGTGGGGGAACTTTGTGTGGGTTCTCAATTTTGAACCCCCGGCCCATCAGGCCGTCCACAAAGTCGAGTGTTATGTCTTGTGTGAACTTGGTGCTGGCTTCATCAATGTAAACGTTAAAACCATCTTGTTCGATGACTGTGTCCGTTTTAGCGTCTTGGCCTTCTGCGACAAAGGCGAGGCGATAGTTGGCACGCAGTGGCGATGTGGCTTCTGCCGTGACTCGCACGCCTATGATGGGCGTTTCTTGGTCTTCCATGAGGCGTCTAACTTCACTGTGTGCTACGTCAGTTACCGTGATGTTCATAATACTCTCCTAAAGATCAGGGTTCGGTGCCAAGGAAAGGAGCTCGCGTTATGCTTTAAACTCCCAAACAGCGGCAACCTTGTTTTTGTTTTCAATTATGAGGCTGGAGCAACTTGTAAGAGTTGTTCTGCTTTTTCTTGAAGTTCCGATTTGAGGGCATCTTCATCCCCCAAGAGATCTTGTAATGTAATGCGATCGAGCATTTGGTCAACCACAAATTGAATGGCGTTCCAAAGGGATCTGACAGAGCAGTTGACCGTATGGGTACAAAATTCTTCTTGTCCTGCATGATCTTCACAGAAATCGGGGTCAAAGAGGCGACCGCCAAGTGCTGACAGCACGTCGGCTATAGAGACTTCAACAGCGGGCCGGGCGAGTTTGTAACCCCCGGCTTGTCCGCGTACACTTTCTATGAAGTTGCCCAAACGCAAGAGACGAACCAGCTTCCCAACGTTAGCGGTTGATAAACCTTCCGCTTGGCTGATCTCAGATATCGTGATGCTGTTGCCGGTGTTGCGTTCATTGATGGCTATTTGGATCAAACAGCGGAGACCGTATTCTTCTTGGGTGCTGAGCTTCATTGAGAAACCTTAAGAGGCAATGGAAAATGATGAAAGAAACGTTCAAATAATTGTCTGGTACAGATCGCAGATTTAGAGCATGCCGAGTTCGAGTTTGGCTGCTTCAGACATGCGGTCGGGTCCCCAGGGAGGATCAAAGACCAAGTCGAGTTTGACATCGTACACGCCGTCAACCCCTCGGGCCGCCGATTCCACTTGCCCGGGTAGGATACCGGCGACTGGGCAATTGGGTGATGTAAGCGTCATTTTTACGTACGCATTGCCATCGGGTTCTAGTTTGAGTTCATAAATGAGACCCAATTCATAAATGTCTACAGGGATTTCTGGGTCATATACTGTTTTGAAGGCTTTGACAATTTCTAGTTGAACCGCATCGATGTCTATGGGGTCAGTAGGTTTATTCCCAGGTTCAGGTGCCTGAGTAGGCGCTTCTGTTACTGGCGCTTGTATATTGTGTTTGCCGTCTACCATTGGCAAATCTGCTACTGGCGCTTGCACATTGTGTTTGCTGTCGGGGTTTGGTGCATCTTCTGCGTGATTGGGTGCGTCCTCAGTTTTTTTTCTTTTGAAAATTTCGCGCAAGTTCACAAGGTTTCTCCCTCTGTGGTAATCGAGGCTTGGTGATTGTGTAAGGCAGCATGCGCTGCATGCCAGGGTAAAGTTGCACACTTAACACGCGAGGGATAGTCGCGGATGCCTGAAAAGACGGCGAGTTTGCCCATTGTGTCGAGGTCTGGGCCAGATTCTTTTTTGGTGACCATATCTTGAAAATTGTGAAACATGGCTTCAGCCTCTTGAACTGTTTTGCCTTTGAGCGCGTCTGTCATAAGAGATGCCGAAGCTTTGGAAATGGCACAACCCGATCCTTGAAAGGCGATATCTGAAATGTGGTCCCCTTCCAAGTTCACGTAGAGGGTTACACGATCGCCACACAAAGGATTGTTGCCTTCGGCGGTTCTTTGTGCCGCTTCTATCGTTCGGAAATTGCGGGGATTCTTGTTGTGGTCAAGAATGAGTTGTTGATAAAGTTCGCGTAAGTCAGACATATTTTTAACTAAAGACACGGATCACTTTGTGCAAGCTCTGTGAAAGCGCGTCAATGTCTTCTTTGGTGTTATAAAATGCGAGAGACGCGCGTGTGGCTGCGGGTATGTCAAAATGCTTCATAATGGGTTGCGCGCAGTGGTGGCCAGCCCGAACGGCGACACCATCTTGATCGAGAATCGTGCCCACGTCGTGTGGGTGAATGTCTTTGATAATAAAAGAGATGACCCCCACTTTGTTTTCGGCCATGCCGATGAATTTGAGACCGGGCACTTGGCTGAGTAAACCGTGTGCATATTCCAAAAGTTCAGCTTCATAAAGTTCTGCACCTGCAAAGTCGATGCTGTCGAGATAATCGATTGCTGCGCCAAGGCCGATAGCGCCAGCGATGTGAGGTGTTCCTGCTTCAAATTTGTTGGGGAGCACCCCATAGGTGATTTTTTCGAAGGACACGTTTTGGATCATGCTGCCGCCGCCCTGATAGGGGGGCATGGCGTTTAAGAGGTGCTCTTTGCCATAAAGAATGCCGATGCCTGTTGGTCCAAAGAGTTTGTGACTTGAAAATGTGTAAAAGTCGCAGTCGAGTTTTTGCATGTCCACGCGCTGATGGGGTACTGCTTGTGCGCCGTCCAGATGAATCGGTACGTCGTGTTCGTGGGCAATTTGAACCAATTCCTTTGCCGGGTTGATCGTTCCAAGGACATTGGAAATGTGAACAACGGAGACCAGTTTGGTGCGCTCATTAAAAAGAGTGCGATAGGTATCTATGCAAAGTTCACCCTTGTCATTGATGGGAATGACGCGCAACTTGGCACCTTTTTCTTCACAGAGCATATACCACGGAACGATATTGGAATGGTGCTCCATTTCAGACACAATGATCTCGTCGCCTAGGCCGATGTTTTGCCTGCCATACGTTTGGGCAATGAGATTGATGCCTTCTGTTGTGCCTTTAACGAAGAGGCATTCTATGTCCGTTTTTGCATTGATGAATTGTCGGATTTTTCGTCGCGCAGCTTCATAAGCATCGGTGGCAACTTGACTGAGGTGATGTACGCCGCGATGCACATTGGCGTTTTGGTCGGTATAATAATGTGAAAGGGCATCAATCACCGACCTGGGTTTTTGCGCTGTGGCGGCATTGTCAAGGTAGACGAGGGGATGTCCCTGCACTTGTTGGCCGAGAATGGGGAAGTCTGCCCGAGTGCGGGATGCATTAAAAGGTTGCACGGGTTTTGAGGCCCGTTCGGGCAGGGGAGGCATCAAGATGTCAAGTGGTGAACTCATGCAGTTTCCTTGGCATGATAGAGGCGATCAAATTTAGCTTGGATGATGGTTTCAAGATGTTGGCGCAAAGAAGCAATTTTAACCCGGTCAACAATGTCATCAGCAAATGCTTTAAGTAACATACTTTGAGCTTCTGTCTTGGATATGCCACGGGCTTGCAAGTAGAATAGGGCATCATCGTTAAGTTGACCGATAATAGCACCATGGGAGCATTTCACTTGGTCTGCGTAAATTTCAAGCTGAGGTTTGGTATTTACACGGGCATTGTCAGACAAGAGTAGATTTTCGTTTTTTTGATAGGCGTCGGTGTGTTGGGCTTTTTGATGTACGAGTATTTTGCCCCTAAAGATGGCACGGGATCTGTCGCCCAAAATGCCTTTGTAGAGTTCATGGCTTGGGCAATGGGGTTCGGCGTGTTCGAGCAATGTGTAGTTGTCTATGTGTTGATTGCCTTCAAGCAGATAGAGTCCGTTGACCGTGGCTTCACATCCTTCACCCGCCAAATGCGCTGAAACATCATTTCGCACAAAGGCACCCCCAATAGAAAAAGCGTGCGAAGTGATATTTGTGCTGCGACCCAGTTTGGCGTGTTGATTGGCAATGTGAATGCCTTGAAGGGTTTCAAGCTCGAGTTTGTAGTGATCAATTTGAGCATTGTCACCCGCTAGAAATTCTGTGACACTGTTGGTCAAGTAGGTTTGTTCGTTGATACCCGCATATGTTTCAATGAGGGTGAGCTGGCTGTTGTCATCTGCAATAATGAGGTTGCGTGTGTGGGTTACTGTGGGTGTATTTTCGGCTTGTGACAAAAAGAGAAGGTGGATAGGGCGTTCACACACTGTGTTTTTGGCAATATGAATATAGGCACCGTCTTGTAAAAAGGCGGTGTTTAGTGTTGTAAATGTCAGTTGTTCTGACCCCACAACATGACTGAATTGTTCTGGCACAGTGTCGGGGTTATTGTTGAGGGCTTCGGCCAATGATTCTGCGCGGACACCATCGGGCAAGTCTGAGATTTGAGAAAGATCTTTGGCAAAATAACCATTTATGAAAACCAATTGAATCGTATCTGGCAAAAGGTAGGGAGCCAATGTCTCGGCTGTGATGCTGCCTTCTGCATGAGGCTGTGCCAAGGAGAAATCCGATTGGCTCAGCATAGAAACATTGACGGTTTTCCAAGCTTCATCGGCAGATGTCGGTAGGCTGGTTTGTTCAAATTCTGAAATGGCGGCTTTGCGAATTTGATGAATGGGTTGACTCGATTGGCCATTGAGGGAAGCTTCAAAGGTTTTAAACTTCTCAAGCCACGCGTTGTGATCGGTTGCCATAGGAAAACGAACTCCTTAAGAAAGGCGCGTAAAATTTGAAGGCAAGCAAAGGGCAAACTCAAAATATTTAGGCAGTAACTGCATCGGATGCATGATCTTTTTTAATCCAATCATACCCTTTTTCTTCTAACTCTAAAGCGAGGTTCTTGTCACCCGATCGGACGATACGCCCATCGAGTATGACGTGAACAAAATCTGGAACGATATGATTGAGTAACCGCTGATAGTGTGTGATTACAATCGATGCTTTGTCTGGGCCGTGGAGTGCACTGACGCCATTGGAGACAATGCGAAGTGCGTCAATATCAAGCCCCGAATCGGTTTCATCGAGGATCGAGAGTACTGGGTCAAGCACGGCCATTTGAAGTATTTCGTGTCGCTTTTTCTCACCACCCGAAAAACCTTGATTTACAGGGCGGCTCAAGAACTTTTCATCCATCTCTACAAGTTTGAGTTTTTCACGTAAGAGCGCTAAAAAATCAACGGCATCTACTTCCTCGTCGCCTCTGGCTCTGCGCATGGAATTGAGCGCTGTTCGCAAGAAATAAGCACTGTTTACACCTGGAATCTCAATGGGGTATTGAAATGCGAGAAACACACCCGCAACTGCGCGCTCGTCGGGGCTGAGTGCGAGCAAGTCCTGGCCTTGATACATAACCTCGCCTTGGGTGACTTCATAGGCCTCATGCCCAGAAAGGACTTGGGCGAGCGTACTTTTGCCAGATCCGTTGGGACCCATAATGGCATGAATTTCGCCCGGATTGACTGTGAGGTTGATGCCGTGCAGGATTTCTGTGTTTTCAACACGGGCGTGGAGATTTTTAATTTCGAGCATGTGGCTGTCCTTTTAATGGATACGCTTTGATGGTGATTATTTGAACCGAAATCTATAGGAACCTTTATCCCACACTGCCTTCAAGGCTAATGCCTAAGAGTTTCTGTGCTTCAACGGCAAATTCCATTGGCAAGTTGGCGAGTACTTCTTTACAAAAACCATTGACAATCATAGAAACGGCATCTTCTGTCGATAAGCCGCGTTGGTTACAATAAAAGATCTGATCTTCGCCAATTTTAGATGTGGTGGCCTCGTGTTCCACTTGGGCTGTTGAATTGCGCACATCAATATAGGGGAAGGTATGTGCACCGCATTGGTCACCAATGAGCATTGAGTCGCACTGTGTAAAGTTACGTGCGTTGGTTGCACCTTTGAGAATTTGTACGGCACCCCGATAGGTGTTTTGCCCACGCAGAGCAGAGATCCCTTTGGAGATGATGGTGCTCTTGGTGTTCTTACCAATATGAATCATTTTGGAGCCGGTATCGGCTTGTTGCTTGAGAGAGGTTACAGCAACCGAATAAAATTCGCCTACAGAATTGTCCCCTTGCAAGATACAACTGGGATACTTCCAGGTTATGGCCGACCCTGTTTCAACTTGTGTCCAGGAAATTTTGGAGTTCACTCCCCGGCAGGCACCCCGTTTGGTCACAAAGTTGTAAATGCCACCCTTGCCATCTTTGTCGCCAGGATACCAATTTTGCACGGTCGAATATTTGATTTGTGCATTGTCATGGGTCACGAGTTCGACGACTGCGGCGTGCAATTGGTTTTCGTCGCGCATGGGCGCTGTGCAACCTTCGAGGTAACTGACATAGCTGCCTTCGTCTGCAACGATGAGCGTGCGCTCAAATTGCCCAGTGTTGGCTGCGTTGATGCGGAAGTAGGTAGACAATTCCATTGGACAACGCACGCCCTTTGGGATATAACAGAAGGACCCATCGCTAAAGACGGCGGAGTTGAGCGCAGCAAAATAATTATCTGTGTACGGGACGACTGAGCCGAGGTACTGTTGGATCAAGTCTGGGTGCTCGTGTACTGCATCAGAAAAAGAGCCGAAGATGATGCCTTCTTTGGCCAATGATTCTTTGAAGGTGGTGGCAACAGAAACGCTGTCGAAAACGGCATCAACGGCAACACCGACAACACCCGCGAGCATTTTTTGCTCTTCAATGGGAATGCCAAGTTTTTTGTATGTGGCTATCAATTCAGGATCGACTTCATCGAGGCTCTTTGGGCCATCCCCCTTTTTCTTTGGGGCAGAATAGTAGATAATATCTTGATAATTTATTTTTGGATAGTTGACCATGGCCCATCGTTCGCTTGTTTTGCGTTGTAGGGGGTCGGTCATTGTCAGCCAGTGTCGGTAGGCTTTTAGGCGCCACTCGAGTAGCCATTCGGGTTCATTCTTCTTTGCCGAAATAAAGCGGACAATGTCTTCATTTAATCCTGGTGGCGCAGCATCTTGTTCGATATCTGTAACAAAGCCAAATTTGTATTCGCCTGAGGTTAGGGCTTCGAGTTCTTGGGTTTCTGCGCTCATAGGACGACTCCGTGGGATTTGTTGCAAAAGAAACAGACTGTGTAAGATAGTAAAAGTTGATGTGGGGCTAAACTTACTCAATCTGTACGTAATTGTCAAGATTTAAAATGGACAAAAAGGTCAAGATTGAAATCTCGAAAGCATTCAAAACTTAATATGTTGGATTATATCAGTTTGAGTAGTTTTTTGTTTTGGCAAGCTAGTTATTGTCCCCAAGCTTTTCCACTGGCCTTGCTACGCTTTTTCCTACCAGGCAAATCATCTTTGGCAACAACAAAACCGACAAGTCCTTTTTGCCCCAGCTTTTTGAGATACGCCAACAAGGAAATTTCGGACTCCTTGACATTGAGCTTATGGATACCACTCAGTTTTCGAATCATTGCCTCAACGTTTGTGCGGCCATCGCACATGTTCCATACTTGAGAGCCAATTTCATCAAGGACGAGGGTCTTTTGATTGGGGATCCAAAAGAGCTTAGACAACGCACGCACTTTCCAAGACTCGCCGCGTTGCAAGGTTACGGTCACTTCGCCTTCCTCATTTGTTTCCCACGTGAGTTGGTCGTTGCGAACGGGTTTTGATTTGAACATGGCCTCGCGGCCAATTTTGGGCTGTTTTTTGAAAGACAACATAAAATAACTCCCTTTGGACACTGTGTTTTAGCGAATTAAAACAAATCCCGTCGTTCGGTCAAGTCCAAAGCTTTAAGTTTTTTATGTTCGGAGGGAGGTTTTTTTTTATGCCACGGGCTCTACTGCACGGACAGATTGGATGCAGGATTCTATGTCTGGGGCATTTTCTTGTTTTTTCCAAAAGCTTTGCACAGCGAAGATTTTATTGGCCTCTAAATCGGTCCAAACACGCCCAGTAAGATACTGCCTGGGGCGCATATTCCAAAAGGGGAGGGGCTGTAGGAGACCTCGCCAGCGACTTTTTGGGCGGCCTATGATGTTTAAGCGTTGGTTGTTGTCGCCTGAGGTTTCCATTTGGTTATCCAAGTGGATGTGGCGCGAGTCTTTGCCAAAAAACTCAGGATACCATGCGTCCAATGTCCGGGTGGTGAGAATTGTTTTCGCCAGACCGAGTCTGTCTATGAGCAAGGTGTTGCTATCTTGTTCAAATTTTAACCGCACATGACCAGACTTGAGTTCGAAAGATTCGAGTTTGTATCCTGGCGGTGAAGTACACGTCATGTCGTACAGTGCCCAAGGCTGGGGATCTTTAGGATCTGTGTCTACAAGGGAGTTCAGAATGATTGGCAGTATACTTTCAAGGTTTTCATCGTGCCGTCCCATGATGCGAACAAAAAGCAGGCGATCTGAGAGGGGGCTGTAACAGGCAAGCGTGTACACGATGAAATTGGATTCCCAGGTAAAAAATTCAACATTTTGCATTTCGGGCAAATTCAGTCCAGTGATGTGGGTCGTGCGTTCGACTTTTAATTTGCTTTTTTGCTTCTCAGCATTTTTTGCCAAACCTTCGATGTAGCGATCCACAATTTGTGTTACACGGTCATCACCACGCGCTTCTTTCCATTCTAGTTCGAGGCGGACAATGTGGGAATCATCGAGCCTTACACCTCCATTATTGGCTTCGCCCGTAATTTTACCGGGATTCCAGTCGGCAGGGACTTTAAGCTGAACCCCCTGCCATGCAAACGGTAACCAAGAGGTATAGATTAAGTTCTTCATATGGATTAACTTTCTGAAAATTAAAGGGTTTGAGTGTATTAAGATACAAGATGATTAGTTTGAAGTCAAGGGATGAGTATGTGTAACGGGAGGTCGGTGGAGGAGGTGAATGGGTGATAAATTTTCAATTTTTAGGTGGTTATCCCAATCGAATGGCTTGACGGATGCACACGTGTTCACTATATTCAAATGTGCAGGGCATGTTTGGGTAGCATTTTGTGAGTAATTAAAAATAAAATAGTGTGTATAGGAGGTTTATCAATGCGAAAAAAATTGACTGCCCGTCAACAAGAAATTTATGACTTTATCTCAACGGCCATCCGAGATCACGGTTACCCCCCGACCATTCGTGAGATTATGGACGCGTTTGACATCGCATCTACAAATGGTGTGCGTACTACTTTGGCTGCTTTAGAGAAGAAGGGTTATATTCTGCGTCACGCGATGTTGTCTCGGGGCATCGAACTTACGGATTATCTCGAACGAGACACTGATTTGTCCAGCAATATTCGCGAAATCCCTCTGATAGGACGGGTTGCTGCAGGGGAGCCCATTTTGGCCGCTGAAAATGTCGAGAGTACGTTGTCTGTGGATGCAAGTTTTGTGCCTTCTGGTGATGTTTTTGCGCTTGAAGTGCAAGGGGATAGCATGCAAAAGATAGGTATTATGGATGGGGATATTGTGCTTGCCCGTCAACAAACCTCTGCACACCAAGGTGAAATTGTTGTGGCTGTTATTGGTGAAGAAGCAACCGTAAAACGGTATTATCAAGAAGGAAACCAAGTACGCCTCATGCCCGAAAATGACGCCTATCAGCCCATTATGGTTAGCCCGGATGCTGAATCGTTTCGGATTGCTGGAAAAATAGTGGGTTTAATGCGGCGGTTTTAATTTTCTCGGATCCATATAAAATAAAAAAGGCGACCTCTCAGAGGTCGCCTTTTTTTTAATTTTGGCGTTGAAAATTCAGGCCGGGTAATTGGCGCGCACATCCTTTGAGTTCTAACATCAACAAAATGTTGAGGGTTTCTGCCGGAGAGGACTTAACTTGCCTGGCGAGTTCGTTTACTTGGATTGATTGGTGGGATGAAAGGTTATCCCATACCAAGCGCTCTTCGTCGGTGAGATCGACTTCTGGTGAGCGTGTTGGCTGCAGCGACAAGCTTTCGGGCAAATGCCTTTGGATTTCTTCTACAATGTCTTCTGTTCGATGCACCAACTGTGCCCCTTGCCGAATCAATTGGTGGGTACCGACGCTGCGGCCTGAGTTGATCGGGCCTGGCACAGCAAATACTTCGCGGTTTTGTTCTAGTGCAAATTGGGCTGTGATTAATGCGCCACTGCGTTGTCCTGCTTCAACCACTACAGTTCCCAAGCTTAGACCACTGATGATACGGTTGCGTCTGGGGAAGTTGTGTGCTTCTGGTTTGGTACCGAGTGGGAATTCTGAGATGGCAACACCGTGGTCACAAATTTCATGAAATAAACCTAAATTTTGTGAAGGATACGGGTGATCGAGGCTGCTGCCCAAGACTGCGGCTGTAGCCCCGTTGTGGTTCAGGGCCCCTCTGTGTGCGTGGGTGTCAATACCAACAGCCATGCCACTGACAACCGTAATGCCCATTTGGGCAAGCTCGCTGCCCAGTTGATCGGCAATGTGTCGGCCGTAGGACGTAAAGGAACGGGAGCCAACAATTGCGATTGTGGCATTGCTACACTGATCGATGTTGCCCTTATAAAACAGCACGGGAGGGGGGGCGAATATCTGACGTAAATGGTAAGGATATTTAGGGTCGGCCAATGTGACAATGGATATGTCCTCTCGTTTGGCCTTTTGGATTTGTTCTATCGCCCATCCAGATTTTTGATGTTGTGCAATTGTCCTCGCGAGATTTGGTCCAATGCCTGATAGGGCCTGTAATTGATACTGGGGTGCAGAAAGAATTTGTTCGGGCGTTTTGAAATGAGTGATGAGTGTCGATATACCAACAGGGCCCAGGCCGGGGATACCGGACAAGATGAGCCAGGGAATTGGGTCGCTCGCCATGAGTTGCTCCTCCTTATGGAATCAACTGTGGCAATTGCAATTGGTGTGCCAAAAAAAAGCCCCCAAGTTTGCAGACTTGGGGGCTTTAGGTTGAACATATGTTTCAATTGTTTGGTTTTTAGATGAACACAATGTGTCAAAAAAATAATTATGCCATGAACTCTTTTTCTTCTTGAAGGCGACTGGCACCCACTTTGTCACCCAGGTGACGAATGAGCGTTTCGATGCCCGCTCCTGTGACAGAAGAGATGCCTAGGTCGGTTTGGCCATTGAAGAAAGGTCCCTGATGTTCTTCTGGTGGCAGTTGGTCGATTTTGGTGGCAACCAATAGACTGTCTTTCTCGAGCAAGTGGGGGCTGAATTGTTTGAGTTCATTTCGTAAGATGTCCAAGTCTTTTTCTGGATTTGGGCTTGTGACATCAATCATGAATAAGAGAATGCGTGTTCGTTCGACATGCCGTAGAAATTGCATGCCCAATCCCTTGCCTTCGTGCGCGCCTTCAATAAGGCCTGGTATGTCGGCCATGACAAAACTCTCGTAGGTATCGTATTTGACAATACCAAGGTTGGGTTGCAAGGTGGTAAACGGATAATCCGCAATTTTGGGGTGCGCAGAGGACAAGCGCGCTAACAGGGTCGATTTGCCAGCATTGGGATGACCTACCAGCCCAACATCTGCTATGAGCTTGAGCTCGAGCTCGAGATAGCGTTCTTGGCCTTCTCTGCCTGGGTCTGCCCGTTCGGGGGTTCGATTGATGGGGGAGGCAAAGTGCACATTCCCGCGTCCACCACGGCCCCCTTCTACGATAATTTCTCGCTGGGTTTTTTCGAGTAGATCGGCTAAGATTTCACCCGTTTCGCCATCTTTGATCAGTGTGCCAGGAGGAACGGGGATGACGGCATCATCCCCTCGTTTGCCTGACATTTTTCGCTTCGCACCATGTTCTCCGTGACCACTACTGATATGTTGTTGGTATCGATAATCGAGAAGTGTGTTGAGGCGGGGGTCTACGGTAAACACGACATCACCCCCATCGCCTCCATCGCCTCCATCGGGACCTCCACGGGGGACATATTTCTCGCGCCGAAAACTGTGGCTTCCGTTTCCGCCATTGCCCGAGCGTGCATAAATTCTTACTTGATCTACAAACATGGCTAAGATTCGCTAACTGTGAAGTATGGGTGAGGGGCTAAGATGCTTCTGCTGGATAATTATTTTTTAGGAGGAGCGTTTCTTCAATAGGAATATGTTTGTCGGCACTGTGAATCAGATCTCTGGCGGTGTTATGAACAAAGGATATGACTTCCACACGAGGCCCAATAGTTTTGACCAGATTAACCAGCGAGACAAAGTCACCATCACCGCTGACCAAGACCACCACATCGAGGGTGTTAACAAAACGCATTACATCAATGGCCATGCCCATGTCCCAATCACCTTTGGCCGAACCATCGCTACGCTGTCTTAAATCTTTGCGTCTTACTTCGTAACTTTTTTGTTGAAGCATAGAAATAAAACCGCTTTGGTCTACATCTGGTGATTGCACGACATAGGCTATCGCACGAATGAGACGTCTTGAACCCACCGCGATTTTAAGCAATTTGTCAAAATCTAAACGTGCATTGAACTGTTTGGATGCATAGAATATATTTTGTACATCAACAAAGATGCCTACGCGTTGTTGTGGTTCTGGTACTTCTTCCCTCATTTGATTCGATACGGACGTTCCTTGTTTTATCCCTTGAATATGGGTGCGCAAATCTGCCAGGTTGTTCATAATCTCTTTGTGTTCGCGTGAATTGCTTATGGCTTCTTTAAACACACGGTCATGTGTTTCCTTGATGTCTCGAATCGATGTTTTTGGAAGGGTGTCATTTTGCGTTGCTTCGATGTTGTCAAGGCGCTGTTCTACCCGCTTAATAGAATCATTAAGGCGTTGTATTTCACGCGTTAGGCGCGCAAGGTCTTGGTTGGGCTGTGGTCGTTTCGCCGGGGTGGGACGTTTGTCCATCATTTTAGGTGACCTGAGACAGAGCAGCACCCAATGCGAGGGCAAAGGTGGGTGATTCTGGGTCAATTGGCGCATCGGTGGGGGGCTGTAGAAGGTGATCTGAAATACGAAACGGAACGATGTTGGGGGCCTTAAATTCTGAGATGGGTTTGGATAGGGAGGTAATAGGCTCGGTTTCTCCACACAGTAAAACGTGGTCAAAGACGGGGCGTCGTCGTTCTGCGCTGAGGTCGCCCTGTATCCATTGTTTGATTTGTGCCACGTTTCGAGACTCATTGTGCGGTTGGTTATGAAGGAACACTGTTTCTGCTGTGGTTAAGGCATTGTTGGTTTGTGCAACAAAAGAACCCCACTCTTTTCCTAGCCAAATGGCACCTTGGTTGTTATGGGTCTGTTTGTGTTTGCACAAGGCGTAAAGTGCCAAGGGTTCTGGCATAAATGTAACCGTATCAAACCCCAGGTCTGTGAAGTATTCGGTGTAGGTTTGGGTGATTTCTTTGCGTATGGCTGTCCAAAATGCAATACGTCCGGCAGGGTGAAAGTCAATGGCGTAGTGATCAATTGAATCAATGAGCACCTGGCTGGCTTCCCAGTTGATTTGGGCTTTGCGATCAGACTCGGAAGCAACTTCAAGTGGAACGCGCTGTATGTGAAACAACCCGCCGCCGAGTGTGATGACCACCGTGCTGGACGTTTTGGGAATATGTTTGGAAAGTTCTAGTTCGTTGAGGTCTGGTGGTTGACTGGGCAAGGCGAATGATTTACAAACGTCAAGCGACAGGCCTTCCGGTTTGGTTGAAATTACCAGAACACGTAACTGGCTGTTGGATAAATGCAGGCTTGTGATTTGTTTCATGGTTTGCTTAATGTGATCATCGGGCGGAGGCGTTCAAGTGTCTTGGGGCCAACACCGCTAACTTTGGTGAGATCTTCCAGGGTTGTGAAGCTACCCGTTTTTGTGCGGTGGTCAACGATGCGCTGGGCAATTTGGGGACCAATGCCTGGGAGTTTTTCAAAGTCCTTTGTTGTGGCAGTATTCACATCGATGGATACTGCGATGCCCTTGTCTGTGATATGCGTCTCTTCTGGGATTTGAGGTACGGGCACTGCGCTTTTTTGTACATCGAAGTCGGGTATAGAATGGGTGTTTTCACGATCTATATAGCTGATAATAATACCCACAAGTAAAGCTGCAGACAGCATCAGAAGGACGACTTGTTCATTTCGGTTAAAGGTAAACATAGCTTAAACGTAAAAAAGAAAGAAGATAAAAGTTAAAACACAAAAGTGATATACTGTTTTTATCTCTTCTTTCTTCTTCTTCCTTTCCCTGTTATTGAAATCCGATTTCTCCCCAGAAGCGGAAATCCCAAGCAACATTTGTTAAATCTCGAATGATATCTTTGCGGCGTTCGTGTCGAAAATTTGCCCCGCCTGTAAAACGGCTGCTAAAGGCGTATTGACTACCCAAACTCAATGACCAATTGCTGCCATCTTGACGAACAATGGGGGCAGCAGGAACATCGGATGTACTGCGCTGTAGTTCTGATTGTGTGTTGGCACCCAATTGAAACCCGAGGTTCAGTTCGAGGCTGCGTTCGAAGCGTCCACGCACAGAAAAGCTCAGGTCGGCTTGCAGGGCATTTTGTTTGGTGAGGGTTGTGCCGATGAGGCGGTCCGCCAAGGTTGGCCGCACGGTTGCTGTGTCTGCTGTCACATTGCGCTGATAACGAATGGTGTTCTGCTCACTTTTATTGCTGCGTATGGATGTGTTGATGTCCCCTTTCCAGCGTGCTGTCCATTGAAAAAGGGGGTTAAACGATTTTTCTCGTGTGTCACTGGTAATACTCTGGTTGTCAAGGCCATCATCCCCTTGGCGGGAATGCAATTCTTGATAACCAAAGTTGGCACTGGAACTGGTCCAGAAATAGCTTAAGATGGGTATTTTTTCTAAGCCTCGCCAAACAGCATCAACTTTTGGAAATGTCAGTTGATCGTCTTTTGTGCGTGTGTTTCCGATGCTTTGGTTGCGTGAAAAGTTTGCTGTGGAATTAAGCTGAAAGCCCAGAGGCAAACGAAGGCCCGTTGATGCCGATGCCTGATCTCGAACGGATTGGGTATTGGTGCGTGTACCTGAGCCTGTGTTGACTGAGCCAACGCCAGATGAATCTTCCAGCCCAAATTGATAGGCTAATGAAGGGCGGCTGTTGAGTCCAAATGCACTAAACGTTTTGGTGCGCGTGACACTGGATTGAATCGCTTGAATAGAGCTGCCCAATGAGCCAACGACCTTAAGTATGGAAAAGGTGGTGTCACGGGAAGCTTTTCTGGTTATCGCCTGAAACAGGCTTGGCAGGTTGAAGTTAATGCGGGCTTGGGTGGTATTGGATAAGTTGACCGTTAGCCCTTTTCGTACACTGCCCAACTGGGTGCGTTGCCCACCGGTTTCAAGTCGCTCAGTATAGTTGGCAGCATAGGACGGGTCGATGCGCAACCATCGGGAAATGTTGGGCGAATATCGAATGTTGGCCGTTTGATTTCGAGAATTTTCTCTGCCAAATTGGAACTTAGAGAGTGAAAAACCGTTTCGCAACTCCCGGTCGATGCCCAACTGGTAGTCTGCCGTTAAACTACGAAAGGGCGAAAATTTTGCATTGTAACTTTCATTCATCGTGAAATTTTCGGTGTCTGTATCGATGACGTTGGACGTGTCGCCTCCGACGGCTCTAAAAGAAAGGTTGTTGTTTTTGCCACGGCTAAAGCGCGTATTGTAACTGATGCTGGATGGGAGATAGAAAAACTGTGCGTCCTGAAGTGGTTTTAACAAAGGTACCCATTTGAAAAGCTTTAGGGCTGGGCGTTGTGACCATGCTTGGCTATAACCGAACGTGCCGTTGACATTTTCATTTTGCGTGCTTCTTCGTTGGGTGATCGCTCCAGAGGTAGAAGCATCGGAGCTATAATTGAGCGATGTATTTACTTTGTCAAAGAAAACCCGGGATACAATGCGTGGTTTTTCTTGTGCGGGCCGTTTGCGCCAGGAAATGTTGAAGCGGGTCTGGCTTCTCACATCGTTTTCGTTGATTTGTTGTTGGGGTGTGAGTACGATATCTGACCCTGGTCTGATGCGGGGGAGGGATGTAAACCGGTTATAACTAAAACGAATGGGAATGGTTGTGCCCCATTCGTTTGGTAAGAATTTGTCAACATTAATGGACGTATCAAAGTTTAACCGATTGGTGGTATTGCCCGAGGCATTGCCTTGGAGGTCTTGGAAGTCGCCACTGCGTCTTTCCAGGTTGATGGTGATATTCCCCAAATCAGAAAGGGTTGTGCGCATGTCCATTACGGCAGAAAATGCTGACTTTTTACGAACATCGTCTACGCGCAACTCATCAAACCAAATCTCGCTTTTCCCCAATAAGACATCCTCGCCACGGTTGCGAATACCGACTGTAAAGGCTTTGATTTGAGACAACGCGGGTGTTCCACGCACCCTATAGGTGCTGCCTTCAAATTGGATTTGGATCTGGTTGCGTTCTTTTTCATAAAAAGCTTCAAAATCACCTTGTCGAAGGGCCACAATGAGGGAATCGGTTTCTTGGCTGGTGCTTTGTAAGTCGAGGAGTTGCCCTTTGAGTTGAGACATCAACTCAAGATTGACTTTAACGGTGTTGACATCTGGTTCCCACCCCCGATAAACCCGGGAGCGGTATTCGTAAAAGTTGGTCGTGTCATCGTTGATGGGCGTGAAACGCAAAAAGGCTTCCACTGGGCTTAAGCCACTCACGAGCGTATCACCCGCCGCAGGGAAGGTTGTGGTATACGTTGGGTCTGCTGGATTGCCCCCGTGAATAAACATGGTTAGGGTGCCATAGTTGGTGTAGTCTGAGTTTTGTAAAAAATTTCGCGAAGCTGAAACGCCGTCACCAGGTATCATATCTGTAAATTCTAAGGAGAGGGAGTTTTCGGATAAGCGCACTCCCGTTGTGCGATCAATTTCCCGTTCTAAACTTGGGGGGGGAACATAGAAGCTGTTGTCGGTTCCGATTGTGGATACTTGGAAGTCGCCAGATTGAAATCCTGCCTGAACCGGGTCTTCCTGCCAATCACTGCCTACGGCTTTGAAGGTGTACAATTGAACGGTGGTTGTGTCATTGTGCTCTACCCAAAAACGCACATAGTCGACGGCATTAGAAAATGTTGTATCGGGTGCACCTTCGAGGGTACGCGGGGCTTCTTGGCCTTTGAGTGGGATGCGTAAAAGACGCCAGGGTGGATTGCTTGCGCCACCCAGTTCGATAAAGGCGTTTGATTCTGTACCAGGGACGAGTGTCGAATTTCCACTGTAGGCCCTTGTTTCAGACGAGAAGCCCCTGTTTGTTGATAGATCGACGCTGTATCGAATGAAGCTTTCCCGTGTGTCGAGAAAACCATTGCTGTTGAGATCTTCACTGTCTGGGCGGCTGTTGCGTTCGGTATTGTTGCCAGATGCGCCATTGAGCCCTGGGGGATAGCGGTCTCTTATATTGGTCGATGACCGGTTTACATCTTGGAAGTTGTCGCCTGAAGGGTCGTCTGGCACAGATAAACCTGGGTATATCTCGGCGAATATACGCCGTTCATCGGCGTCTGTTAAACGGTCTAAACCAATGTCTTCTTCAGGACTGGCCACATCGTCGCCTGTGGGCAAGTTGCCCAATGGATTGTCTTCGGTGCGAAAACCATTGGGGTATATATCTCGGTTAGTTGGGTCGTTGAATATAGGGTTATCCAGTGGCAAGCTGATGCGTTCTGAGATTTCGCCCAGATCAATATGAAGTTGACCATTGTCACCGCGAATCCACAATTCGAGAAATTTGGCACGAGACAAATCGAGGCCATTGAGATACCGCATGATACCTGCCCACGATTGAACCGGATTGCGGTTGGTGTCGTAGGTGACCTGATAAGGTGGGGCACCTCCTCGGGCAGGGTCAAAGCGCAAAGCCAAAATATCAACAATGTTTTGATCTATGGTGATGTCATCTCGGTTGGGTTGGATTTGGGTCAGTGACGCGCGATCGCGTTCAACAGGATTATACCAAGTCAACCGAGCCTTAGGGAGCGTGGTGGTGGCATTGTTGTTTATGGGAGGGCTCGCTAGTGACCAAATGATTTTGCCTATTTGAAAAGATTGGCTGTTTTCTGCACCTTCAAAGTCGTCAATATAAGCAACGTTTTTGGTATTGGGATTGGGCAGGCTTTGGGCAATTTCGACGTCGAGGTCTATTGTGGACGGGGCTTGGGTGTTGACCAAGGGGATAGAATTAACCCAATCGGTGAGACTTTGAGGTTTGAATCGGAAGCGTGCGTTGGCATCCCAAATAATGGTACGGGCAGGTTCTTGCCCCACGCGAATTCGTTGGGAGGGCGTGGTTTGGTTGCTATAAAGGAGTGTCATGCCAATCAAGGAATATTGGTCTTTGAATGGGCGCTCAAGACGAACACCGAGCAAACTCTTGGATTGGCCAAAGCCAAACAAATCGGAATTTTGATAGCTGATGTCGAGATCTGCTGTAGGATCTGCAACATCGCCTTGTGCGGCGCCCACAAAAGTTATGCGCCCAAAATTGTAATCAATATTGTAATCTTTGCCACGCTCAAGCGTGCGGTTGTTGAGCCGGATAATCTCGCTGCTTTCAATGATATTGAAACCCAAGTTGATTTCTGAAGAACCGCTGGCAGAGCGCACACGAATGGTATATAAACTGGCTTCTGCCCGATTGGCTTGGTTGGTTTCTGAATAAATTCTGGCTACACGCTTGTCGTCGTCCAGGTCTGGGGCACCAAACCCCGATTCACCAAACGGTTCGAGGAAGGGAAACACAAGGTGCCCGCGTTGCAACAGCAACCCGGGAATATTATTGCCGCCGTCTATATCGATAATGTTGTCGGCGGGGGAGGACGCAGACGACCCATTTGTATGACGGTCGAGATTGAAGATTTGGAGGTAGGGTACCCCTTCTTGGTTGTCTATGGGTTCTTCACCTGGTTTTTCGCGGAAAATGCCTACAGCAAGGCCTGCTGGCGGTATTTGCCTGCCGCCGAGACTGTAAACGTTGCGCCAGGACAATTTATAGGTGGGATCTACTGGACGTTGTTGCTTGGCTTTGAGAAGTTTGAGTTGGATGCGGTTGCTGGCATTGGGGTCTGAAATAAATTGAATGTCACCAAAGTTGCGTCCATCGTTGGTTTGATACGCTACAGCGAGGGTGAAACCTGGATTGACGCGCCCGTTCTCATAGATGAGATAACCTTCGGGTAGGATGGTGAAAGCCGTGGGGGGTAATTCGTGGAAAGACCCTTCTTCCAAACCTTTGTCAAATTGTTGTGAAACTGTTAGGTCTGGTGCGCCGTTTTCCCAGAATGCGTAAGCAACACCTGGAATGGCCGAGTCTTCGAGGTCATTTTGAAGATTGAAATCGTTTAAGAAAACGCGCACACTTTGTACGTTGACACGGTCTGCATCTGATGGCGGGA
>JBLHJX010000072.1:0-20487 GCA_047619225.1 Candidatus Latescibacterota bacterium | reverse complement strand
TTATATAAAAGGATAGAGAGGATTTTTATGATACTGAAGGTAGGGGATAATGCCCCCGAGTTTACGTTGCAAGATCAGAATGGTGATTCACATACGTTATCGGATTATAAAGGCCAGTGGGTGTTGGTGTATTTTTATCCGCGAGATAATACGCCGGGGTGTACGATTGAGGCGTGTGGGATTCGGGATCATTATCCTGAATTTGAGAAGTTGGATGTGAAGGTGTTTGGGATCAGTACGGATACGGTGAAAAAACATGCGAATTTTGTGAAGAAGTACGATTTGCCGTTTACATTGTTGGCGGATGTGGATCAAGAGGTGGTGGAATTGTTTGGGGTGTGGGGGTTGAAGAAGTTTATGGGGCTGAAATTTATGGGTACGCATCGGATGTCGTTTTTGATTGATGCGAAGGGGAAGGTGGCGAAGGTTTATGAGAAGGTGAAGGTGAAGGTGCATGCGGAAGAGGTGATGGCGGATGTAAAGGCGATGGATAATGAAAACCTGTAGAAAAAAGGTATCGCATTTGGAGATATAGAGGCAATGGATAGGTAACAATAGGTAATTGAAAAGGCATCGCGTTTATGAACGCGATGCCTTTTTTAGTGCTAAATTCTGGGTGCAAATCCGGGGGGGAGGATGCAGAGATCTGGGTCGGGGTTTACTTTGCCGCCGCGTTTGAGTTTGGTGACGGTGGCGTGGTTGTCGCCTGTATTGTTGACGCGGAATTTGCTGTTGTCGAGTTGGGCGATTTCGATTTCTTCGGGTTTGTCTACTTGGGGAATCCAATCATAAGGCAAGCGATACCCTCGATAGACGAGGTTGTGCCCGCGGGCTTTGTGAATGAAGGGGCTGATGAATTCCCAAACCAGTTCGTGGTTGGGTGTGACTTCGATGAGGCGGCCGTCGGTGCCTTCGGTGATGAGGGTGTTGCCGTTGGGTAGGCGTTGGACAGAACTGACGAGGACGCTGTAAAATTTGTGGTCTTCGACCAAGGGGGCCAGGCCTGCTTCGCTGGGTGTGTATTGCCAGACAATTTCGAGAGTTAAGGGGTTGAATTCGAGGACACGTGAGTGGTCGCGGCGGGCGTTGTTGATGCCTTGAGGGGCCGTGGGATTTGGGGCACCATAACCGGCCATGCCGCCGTTGTCGAAGAGGAGGATGTTGCCTTCACCGGGTAGGCCTTTTGGGATCATGTGGGCGTGGTGCTGGCCAATGATCCAGCCCAAATTGCTATTTTGATAGTCGGGGCCGATGTGCCAGACGATTTTGCCTGTTTTTTTGTCGGTGATGGCGGTGATGCTGGTTTGGCGGCCACTCCAAATGATGTTGTCGGGGTGAAAACGTTCGTCGCCGTCGGCATACCATTTGTTGGGGCCAAGTGTAGACATGGCATTCATGTGCATCCAGTCGCCCACATTGCCGGTGACCATGTTGGGGTTGCGATGCATGGTGTTGCGGGCTTCTTCGCTAAAGGGCAGATCGTCGAAGTGTTCGCTGCATGTCCATTCCCAAATGATGTCGCCTGCCCAGTTGACTTCGATGATGGTGTCATCGATAAGCGTTTTTTCACTGATGGCGGGGTTGGTGGCGTTTTTGTGGCAGAGGATGAGGGTGTTGGTCTCTGATATTTCAGGGATTAACCCGGGTGCGAAATAACCGACAGGGTTGCCGGGGCGTTGGTAGTCGTGGTGTTGGCGTGCCATCCAACGGGCTTTTTTTTGGTAGGGATCTTTGATGCGTTCGTATTTGTCAAATTTCCAAACGACATTGCCGTTCCAGTCGACTTGGATGAGGTCGAGTTTGTCTTGGTAGCCGTATTTGGGATTGCGCAGACCTGTGCTGCCCATGATAAATCCGCCGGGCAATACTTTGGCGGGGAAGCCTGTCATGCCCTGCCATTCGTGAACGACGTTGCCATTCATGTCTATGAGATAAGGATGGCCCGACATGCCGCCCGAGAAAATGGTGTAGCCGTTGTAACACTGGTCGGGATAGTAGATGGTGGTGCTTGTTGGATAGACGGTTGGGTAACCCATGGAACCTCGGGGAATGGCAATGGATAATGAACAATGAAACACTCACCTGCGTGAGCACCATTAGCGTAGTGGCACGGTTCCCGTGCCCTGTTTTTTTTATGTATTTGCAGAAGGGCGCGGAGACACCAAAACAAACAGCCCACCTGAGCGGGCTGTGTTACCCTTGTTAAGAGCGGCTTGTAATATGCAGATTGTGGTTTGTTATGGCAATGGTTTTTAGATCGTTGCAGACTGGGCGTTATTGAAAGTGGTTAGTCTTCGGCGGGTATGAGGACGGTCTGTTTTTTCCACCACGAAGTGCCTGCAAAGAGGGCGAGTGAGAAGGCGAGGCCAATGGCGCAGATGGCGACCATGCCTGCGCTTGCGAAGATGGGGCCGGTGCTGAGGGCACCCACACTGGCTGCGAGGGCCACGCCTGTTTCTGTGGCACCTTGTGTTCGACCGCGTTCGATGGAGGCTAAAGATTCTGAAAGAAGAGAAGAGCCTGCGATGAAACAGAAGTTCCAGCCGAGGCCTAAGAGGAAGAGGGCGAAGATGAGGAGGGGCATTTGTGTGGAGATGGGTGTTAGGATTGCAGAGATGGCTAAGATGATGGCACCCATAATGACAATGGGCACACGACCAAATCGAGTGATAAGCATGCCCGTAAGCCAAGAGAGGCCATACATGCCTACGGTATGTGCCATGATAACCCAGGATATGGCGTCGATTCCGTGTGCGTGATGGTTCATGTGTAGGGGCGTAATGACCATGATGAGGGTCATCACGAGTTGACCAATGACCATTGCGCTGACGCCGAGGCGGACGGATCGGTCTTGGAAAATTTCTTTGAGTGGGCGTCCGTCGTTGCTTTCTTCGGAATTGTTTTGACTCCTGAGTGCTTGCCCAATCGTCATGGGATCGGGGCGAAGAAAGATGATGTTGAGGAGCAATGCGATGGCGATGAGCACGGCCGAAAAAATGTAAGGGCCTGTGTAGGTGTGTAAACCAAAAGAGGCGGATAGGTGACCCGATGGATCGACCAATAAGGGACCGCCTATTGCACCAAAGGTGCCTGCAAGGACGATCCATCCGATGGCTTTGGCTTGTTGTTCGGGTGGATAAACTTCGGCGGCGACAAAGCGGGCTTGTTCAATGACACCGCGGCCCATGCCCATAAAAAGGCCGCCTATGGAAAATCCGAGTAAGGAAGCCCAGAGTTGGATGGAGAGGACACAGAGGATTGCCCCGAGGGCGGCGAGGACATAACCGATGGAAAGACCGGTGCGACGGCCAAGGCGATCCATGAGCCAACCCACGGGATAGGCTGCGATGGCACGGCCTAACATGACGACTGTGGGGGGAATGCCTACGTAGGTATCGCTGCCGCCTAAGTGCGCGGAGATGATGGGCATGAGGGTGAAGGATAAGATGCTGGATGCGCTGAAGAGGCTTTGGGAGGCGAATAGTGTGGTGGTGATGCGTTTTTGTACGGATGGAGAGACCATTGGGTTCTTTCGGAAATGGCGTTTGTTTTATTGAAGTGCTCAATGTAAGGGATTTGGTCTCAATGATCAATAGATTGCTTTTGGGATTTTGGGTTATGAATGGTGTAGAGGGGAACGGAATGGTGTGGAAAATCGCGGGTGGTTTGAAGTTGTGGGTGAACGCCCTATCCGGTGAGGACAGGGCGTTTTTTTATGCGGGGTTGATGAAACGGTGAGGTCGCGGAAGGCGATTTGGGTGGTGACGGGTTTGCCTAAGGCTTCTGAAAAGGTGGTGGCGAGGGATTGGGTGAAGGATTCGTGGAGGTGTTCGATGGCGTGTAGGCGACTCATGATGTCGTTGGTAAAGTTGGTGTTGCGTGAGGGTGCGGTTTCTTTGAGCGTTTCTTTGGACATGTTGATGATCCTTTTTTTGAGCATTCTTCGGGGGCGATTTGAGTCTGTAAATGACGGACTTGATGGGCATTTGAAGAAAGTCGGCAATTTGTTGCCGCGAATAATCACTGATATAAAACAGGGTTGCGATCTGAGATTCCAGATCGGGGAGGCTGTGTAGGGCCGCTTGGATCTGATCTTGGGTTTCGCGTTGTTCAAGCACTTTGTCGGGTGTAGATGTTGGGTCTGCCAGTTCGGGCAGCTTGTCAACGTCTACAACAGGAGAACGATGCTTGCGATGGATGCGGTTTGCGTGTTTGAATACGACGGTTCGAAACCAGCCGGCAAAGGCGTCGGGTTCGCGCAGTTGGGACAGGTGCAAGTAGGCATCGATGAATGCTTCTTGCGCCACGTCTTGCGCGAGGTGAACGTCTTTGACGAGTGCGTAGGCATATCCCACGGCCATGTCTTGAAAGTGGCGCACTATGTGGGTATAAGCTGCGCGATCTCCGGTTTGGGCTTCGACGATTTGTTGGGTTAGTGCATCCATAAGATAGCTTTCGGCGATCAGGGGTTGGCGGTTTGCAACAACATGAAATCTACAACTTTGAAGGCCTTCATAGGTATAGACCCAGGTTTTGGAAAAAGGGGACTGAAAAAGTGAAAAATTGATTTTCTTGGGTTGTGTAGAGGAGACGATGTCGAGCTTGGGGTCTGTTGTAATCTCAGAATATTAGATATATAAAATTATGTTTATGAAATTAAAATATTTTTTATGATTCTTTGTTTCAATAAAATGTTTATTTAAAGGCATGATTTATGTTATTAATTATAAGTAGTATTATTTACTATAGGATAAAATTTAAGAAACATATAGTAGATTTGACATGATAACAGGCCAAATGTTAAATTATCTGTGGCCTGTTAAAAAACAATCTTGATAGATGAACATATGTATACTATATTCGAGTTGAAGTATTTTTCGTTACATTGGCGATGAGATGCGGTAGGGGGTACAATGATGTATTATCGACGTAAAATTTTATTGGCTTTGGTTGAAGCGTTTGGGAGCCGGTTAAAACGAACCGATTGCCAAAAGCTACTCTTTTTGTTTTGCCAATATACCAAACAGAATTTCTACGATTTTTTTCCTTACAAATACGGTGGGTTTAGCTTTGTGTCGTATCAGGATAAACACCGTTTGGCAACACTGGGGTTTTTAGGTACTTCTGAGGATTTTGAGTTTGTATCAGAAGCGTCTTTTGTCGATCAACTTAAACCGAAAGATCAAACTGCCATCAAAGCTTTCGCGGTCGAAATGGATGGTGTAAAAGGGAACAAATTAATCAAAAGAGTCTATTTAGAATTCCCTCACTATGCTTGTCAAAGTACGATCCTTTCCGAAGTTTTAGACCCAGAAGAAATCGAAACGTTGCGGTTTTGGTGGTGTGCAGATACCTCGTCACGCCTTTTTACAATTGGCTATGAAGGTAAAAGCATTGACGCCTATCTAAATCTGCTCATTGCCAATAATGTCAAGGCCTTGGTAGATGTACGTAAAAACCCACTGTCTATGAAATATGGATTTTCTAAAACAAAGCTTCGGACGTATATCGAACGTGCAGGTCTTTGTTATTATCATTTGCCTGGTTTGGGTATTCCTTCAGACTTGCGACGCAATTTAGATTCGCCTGAAGACTACCAAGATCTATTTGCATATTACCGCACTGAAATTTTGCCCGAACAAATGGAAAGTCTTGAAGATATCAAAATGTTGTTAGATAGACATACGCGTATTGCACTGACCTGTTTTGAGAAAGATCATCATAGTTGCCATCGTAACGAGGTGACACAATATTTGACTGAAGGTGCAGGGTTTAACACAAAAGTCGCTCATTTGTAGGAATTGTTTATGGATCTCGAATTACCCCAAGCGCAGGTGTTAATTACCGTTAAAACCTATCCTCAGCTTTCAAGCCGTTATGGTGAATTGGTTTGTACTGCTGGGTTGCTTAATGGTGAACGATGGATTCGAATCTATCCCATTCCCTTTCGATTCTTACAGGATAGTAGACAGTATCCTAAATACTCTTGGATTACATTGGACCTGGAAAGAAGAACACAAGATTTTCGACCTGAAAGTTATAGACCACGTCGAGGTATTGACGAGCCTATACAGGTGGACGAAAAATTGGGAACAAAAAACGCTTGGGCTGGCAGGAAAGATTTTGTATTGAAGGAAGTTTTTACATCAATGACAGAATTGATTTCGCTGGCCAAAAGTGAAGAACGAAAATCACTCGCGACACTCAAACCAACTGAAATCGTCGGTTTTGTTATCGAAGAAACCGATCGTGATTGGAAAGATAAAATTATCGCACAGAACCAACAGGGCGATATGTTTGAAACTAATGATCGAGGCGAGATGCAAGCGCGCCAATATGTTCAAAAGTTGCCGTACAAATATTCCTATCAATTTCTTTCAGAAGGCGACAACCGTCCCCGGAAGATGATGATTGAAGATTGGGAAATTGGAGCACTATTTTGGAACTGTATGCAGCGAACCAATGGTGATGAAATTGCAGCCAATGATTTGGTTCGTCAGAAGTATTTGAATACATTTCGTGAAAAAAATGATTTGTATTTTTTTGTTGGAACTACTCTTCAGCACCATCTCAGGTCACGAAATCCCTTTGTGATTATTGGTGTCTTTTATCCTCCAAAAACTACTCAAACTTCGCTGTTTTAATTCTTAATCACTCCATTTTAGATAATCTATTTTCTATCGTCTACCTTACAAAAATTGAGGCGAATCACTTTTTACAAAAAAACGCACTATTTTTTAAGAAAACTTAATAGTGTAAGCGAGGTTATCTTTTGCATTTATTTGAGCAGTAACGACGATATTATTACCTGAGATGTATTCGGTTTCCTGTGTGGTGATTGGGCTGTTGGATGCAATTGTGAGTGTGACGTTGTCGCGTTTGAGGGTGAGTTGGTTGGTGTTGGTTTGTAGGGTGTCTGAGGACTTTTTGAGTAAGGGGATGATTTCGGTGAATGTGCCTGTGTGTTGCACGGTGACTTCGATTGTGGTGTTGGTGAACCGGGCGGTTTTGTGCCCGTTCTCGCCGAGGGGGTAGGTAATTTCAAGGTCTCTATTGGATAGATCGTGGGCACCTGTTTGGGGTGTGATTGGGGTGTTGTTGATTTGGAACTGGGCTTGGAGGTTGTTGGTTTCGTAAAGCGTATCGTTGAATAATGTACCCCAGGCTGCGTCGGTGGTGTTGGTTTGTGATTGGAGGACTGTGCCGATTTGGGGGTGGAAGAGGAGGCCGAGGCCGTAGCGTTGTTGGGGGCTGAGAATGTGACCGGTGGTGAAGGCGGCGTAGTAGGTGGGGCGGCGAATGTAGGTGAAGACGACGGGGTGACGGTTGTCTGCGCGTTGGTGTGTGAAGTGGTCGCGGGCAATGTAGGGTAGTTGGGCGGTGGTAGTTTCTTTTTGTTCGGTAGAGGGGTTCCACCCAATGTGGGTGCGGTGTAAAAATGTGTAGGGTGTGTAGGCCCAGAATTCACCAATGGCGAGTGTGGGCACATTGGGCCAGTTGGCTTCGAGGCGTTTGCGGGCGTCTTGGGTGTCTTGTTCACAATCTGAGGTGGTGCGTCCAAAGGCACGGGCTAAGTCGGCGTGTGTACCGAGTGCGGTGGTGTGGAGGTTGCCGGACGTTTTTAGTTCGGGGCCGCCGAGGTTGGTACGGTATTCTTCGAGGAAGGTGGTTTTTTGGCGGGTTTCAATGGCGCGGTTGAGTGTGAAACCCGAATGATCGGGTTCGCGTACGGCGTTGTAGGACAGCCAGTCGTACCAGCGTTGTTCTTTTTCGATAAAGTATTTGGCACGGTCGGTGTTGTGGGTGTAATGCCAAGCGGCGTGAATGTCGCTGTGGTGGGTGCCAAAGAAGTACCCCCAGTCGGGGCCGTCTTTTTCGTAGAAGTAACCGACGGGGCTTTGGAAGTTTGTGAGGCTTTCTTCGAGGCGTTGGTCGAGTAGAGATTCGATTTCTGGATCTGGATACAGGTTTAAGTATGCGAGTGCGCCGCCCCACGCGTTGGCGTATTGGTTGGTGAAGCTTTTGCCGTGGGTTTGGAAGGCTTCGTCGGTGAATGTGGCGTAGAGGGCTTTGCGAACGGTTTCGATAGCGCGTTTGTGCAGGTCGGGGTCTATTGTTGGATTGTTGTGGAGCAGTTGGAGACCTTGGCCCATAAATTTGGTGGCAAAGGCTGTGGCGGCGAGGTTCCATTTGTTGGAACCGTATTCGCTGAACTGACCGTCGGGACTTTGGTTGTTGCACCAAAAGATGAGTGCGGCTTCGAGGCGTTCTTTAATGGCGGGGTGATTGTAATACACGTTCCACGGTCGGTTGGTGCAATAAAAGAAGATGAGTGCGAGACAGTTTTCCATTATGCGTGCGTTGTGGGGTACGTTGTCTTGGGGGCGGCGCCAGACGGAAATGTTAATGAAACCACGATCTGGGCCGTCGAGGAGAACGGCGTCGGCAAATTGTTTGAAGTGTGCGAGGTGATAGGGCAGATCGAGTTCTTGGTCGGTGAAGTCGCTGGGTGATAAGTCGGCGAGGTTGATGCTGGGGACGTTGGACATAGGGGTATCCCTTTGGTTATGTCGTCAGTGTGACAATGTCTTGATCGACAATGGATTTGTGGTCTTTGTAACTGCCTTTTGCGATGCGTTCTTGTGTTTCGGGTGAGAGGCGTTCTTTGATGGCGTCTGGAAAATCGCGTCCTTCGTGATCCTTATCCTGGATACCAAATTTTACGGGGATCATCGGGCGTGCGTTCGTAATTCCAGGATTCTTCAATGAGGCGCTCAAGGTCGTATTGGGGGCGCCAACCCAGGAGAAATTTGGCTTTGGTGTTGTCGAGCCATGTGCTGTGGAATGTCGCTTGAATTTCGACACTGGACAGGTTTCGTGTTTTGTTGAGGTGGTCGGCGACGTGTTGATAATTGACGGGTTCGTTCATACAAATATTGAAGAGTTGTTGGTGTGCTTTGGGATGATCGAGCGCGCACATGACGGCTTCGATGAGGTCGTTGACGTGTACGAAGTTGCGTTGAATGGGCTTGCCACTTTCATCGAGCATAATTGGAATGGTGTTTGAGGTTTGGTATGTTTTGGCCTTTTCGGAACCGACGAATTCGGACCATTTGGGGCCGCCAAAAATATCGTCGCCAAAAGAGAGGGTGTGCTTGAAGTCGTCTTTTTCCATAATCCAAGGGGCGCGCAAGCAGCAGCCGTTGAGATTGTATTGGATATAGTATTGTTCGAGCAGGACCTCTTCGAGCACTTTGGAGAGCGCGTAACAGCCTGTGTAGGGGCTGTGTTTTTGTTGTTCTGTGACGGGCACGGGGTGAGGATAGACAAAGTGACCCATGCCTGCGTCGCCACCAATAAGGATGAACTGTTTGAAGGTGCCACTTTCTCGGCAGGCTTCGAGCAGCCAGAAGAGACCTTTGACGGTGACGTCCATGACACTGTCTGGGGTTTCTTTGCAGGTGGCCAAGTGAAGGACGTGGGTGATGCCGTCCATTGCTGCGCTGACGTCGTTTTGATTGGCCATGTCACCGCGTGCAATTTCGAGGCGGTCTTGTGGGTCGATTACGCGGTTGTGGCAAAAGGCGCGCACGATTGCGTGTGACTGATTGGGATCATTGAGGAAGCGGTTTATAAAGGTGCGGCCTACTTTTCCGGTGGCACCTGTGACGAGAATTTTCATAGTAGAATATCTTTCAATCTTTGAGTTGAAGTGCCAAACTGCCCTGGTTTTTCTGTTCGAGAATGTCGCGATAGTCTCTGTGTTTATAGAAATTGTTTGTGTCGTAGACAAAGGCATATCGCCCGTCACGATCCAATCCCATTTCGAGGGCCGTCTGATTAATCTCTGCGTGGTTGCGATACGCAGGCCACAGGACGCCGGTTTGGCAATAAGAAGAGTCGATGAAGTAACGCGGATTGTTTTCGCCACCGGGTTTGGGGCGTCTGGCGTGTTGAACGGCTGAGTGAACGATAATGGCGGTGCCGGGTGCGAGGTTGTTAAAGGTGAGAGAGCCTGGCAAGTCTTCGGTGTCAAACATGCCAAAGGTATTGTTTGCGGTGACGGTTTTGTGTGATTTTGGCAAGACGAGTAAATCGCCCACTTCACCGTTGAGACCATTGAGATAAAAGAAGACGTGGACCATCATGTGCGACCGGTTGGTTTGCGGGTGTTGTTCATAATCTTGGTGCCAGCGGGAAGCCCGTGTGCCTGGGCCTTGGCGTGAGGCGTGGATATGATGCAGGGCAAATGTTGTGGTCATGAGGTCTTCAATGCGGTTCATGACTTTGGGTTCGGAGGTGAGCAGACCTAATTCGTGGTAGGTGACGATCATAGTACGTGCATCTTTGTTTTCGCGATCTGCTTCAAGGCGATCGACATCATCTGCTAAGCGTTTGCACTGGTCGGTATCTAACAAGCCTTCAAAGGCGAGATACCCTTCTTCGTGAAAGCGTTCAATTTCTGCTTCTGTCAAACAATTTGGCATGTTGGCTCCTGTTTAAATGGATTGTATTTGATTTGTTTTTTTCCCAAAGAGGGTAAAGAGAATGAGGCCGCCCAATACCCAGATCCCTGCCCAAAAATACATTTGGGAAAGACCAATGGCCTCATAAAGGTGTCCGCCGATGAGCCCGCCTCCTGTGGCACCCAGGCCAAAGTAGGTGGCGGATAATATCCCTTGTGCCGTGGCGCCCATGCCTTTGGGTGCCATTTGGTTGGCATATGAAACACCGGCTACCCAAATTAATGAAAATGTGGGGCCGTGCAACAATTGGATGAGGAGCACCTGCTCGGGTGTGCGGGCCAAGGAATAACCGATGAGTCTGACAACGTGGACGATGAGTGTGGCAATGAGTATTTTGCGGGTACCCCATCGGTCGAGCAAGCGACCCGAATAAAAGAAGATGAGGAGTTCACTTAAGGTGGCTATGGCAAGCGACAGACCCATAAGGGATTTGGAGGCTCCGAGGCCTTTTAGGTAGAGAAATAAATAGCTGTGGGCAGTTGATAGACCGATGCCGCTGATCAAGAGGGTGATCAGAAAAATCAACCACTGTTTGTTGCCCAAGAGTTGTTTGAGACCGTACTTAAGGGGTTGACCAATGTGAACGTGTGAAATGGGCAGCCGTGTGGCAATGATGAAGCACCCCACCATGAGTAAGGCATATCCGTAGAAGGAATAAGAAAGGTCAAATGTTTCAGTGAGATAACCGAGAATGATTGCGGTGATACCCCAGCCGAGTGCACCCCAAAGACGGATGCGCCCGTAACGACCGCGGTTTTCACCGAGCGCTTCAAAGACAGAGTTGTCGACCAAAGGAATGATGGGCGCCATAAAAAAGGCGAAGGTTATAACAACGGGTATGAGCGTGGTGAGTGTGGTTGTGGCCGAGAGGACGAGTGCTGAGGCCGTGACGCCTATGATGGCGAAGAGGAGGATTTGACGATGGCGTTGTGTGGCATCGGCAATGCCACCCCAGAGTGAGGCACTAAAGAGAGAGGTGAAAGGTTTTAGGCCAATGAGCCAACCGATTTCTTGGCCTGATAAACCGAGTTCACTGTAATAGAGTACGAGGAATGGAAAGAGGGAGGCACCTGCGGCGTAGTAGAAGAAGTAGAAGGTTTTGGGCAGCAGCATTTTGTTTATGGGACTGCCTGGAGATGATTCGGTGTCGTCTTGTGTGTTGTTCATAAATTTATTTTAGGAGATCCTGAAGTCGTAAAGGGTATCGAGGGCTTTGCTTTGGCCGTATGATTTGTTGTTGTCCACACTGTATGTGGATAAGTTGGACTTTTCAACATGGATGACGGGCTAAACGCCCAATCCGTCGAAAAATTTATCGACGGGGCTTTTTGGTGCGTATCCGTAAGGGTTTATATAAGTTCCAATACAACAACCGATTTCGAAGGCAATGCAATAGAAAGGTTGTTGCCATTGACTGTTGCGCCATTAAAAACAGCGGGTTTGATCTGTTCGGGTTCATCAAAAGTATTATGTGCCGTGATGGTATCTGCTGTGAGAATTTGCCCAGTAACCGTGTTGGGGTTTAGACCACGCACACCACACGTGAGTTCGATTGCATTATTGGGATCCGTATTACAAAGTGAGAGATGAACACGACCCTCTGCATCTCTTGAAGCGGACACACTAACTTGGGGTATCGAATCGCCATTGTGTGTGTAGTTGCCTGTCTGAAGATGAACATCTAATTGCGTGGCATCATGATGCACCTTAAACATGTCAAAAACATGATAGGTTGGCGTAAGCAACATTTTTTCATCTTGGGTGAGGATCATGGATTGGAGCACGTTGACGGTTTGTGCGATGTTGGCCATGTGCACGCGGTCGTTGTGGTTGTGGAAGATGTGGAAATGAAGTGCGGCGACGAGTGCATCGCGTAGGGAATTTTGTTGGTAGAGAAAACGGGGATTGGTGTCGGGTTCGACTTTGTACCAGGTACCCCATTCATCGATGATGAGGGCGACACGTTTCTCGGGGTCATATTGATCCATGATGGCACTGTGTCGAGTGATGAGTTCGTCCATATACAATGCTTTTTTGAGTACGGTGAACCATTCGTCTTCATTGAATTGTGTGGCCGATTCGCGATAGTTGGTGTAGTAATGAAGCGCCAGGCCGTGCATGAGATGTTTGTCGCCACGCAAAGACAGGGTGTTTTTCATCATGACTTCGGTCCAGTGGTAGTCATCTGTATTGGGTCCACAAGCGACTTTGTAAATATGGCTGCTGCCAAAGTCACGTACATAGGTTTGATACCGACGATATTCGTCGGCGTAGTATTCGGGGCGCATACTGCCACCACAGCCCCAGTTTTCATTGCCGACGCCCCAGTATTTTAACTGCCAAGGATCGGGACGCCCGTTTTCTTTTCGCTGATCTGCCATGGGGTTGATGCCATCAAAGGTGATGTATTCAACCCATTGTTGCATTTCATGAACGGTGCCACTGCCTAAGTTGCCACAGATGTAAGGTTCGCATTCGAGTTGTTCACAGAGGTCCATGAATTCGTGGGTGCCAAAGTGGTTGTTTTCGGTTACACCACCCCAATGGGTGTTGACCATTGAGGGACGATCTGCTTTGGAGCCGATGCCGTCTTTCCAATGGTATTCATCGGCAAAACAACCGCCTGGCCAGCGCAGGTTGGGGATGTTGATGTGTTTGAGGGCGTCAACAATGTCGTTGCGAATGCCCCGTGTGTTGGGAATATCGGATTCTTCACCGACATAAATCCCGTTATAGATACAGCGACCGAGGTGCTCAGCAAAGTGGCCGTAAATGTGTTTGTTAATGGTGCCGCGTTCGATGTCGGTGTTGAGAATGAGATTGGGCATGATTTTGCTTTCATTTAAAGGATGAAGGTGTGATCTTTGGGATTGGGAAGATAATTAAATTTTCCTCAAAATCCCTACTTTTTTGATGTGAGGCCTTATTGCGTCGTTTTGATTTTTCAATTGTGCGCCCCTATCTTACGTTGACCCTGCCATTGGCACTGGGTTCTCAGATGGAGAACTTGGTGGGCTTTGCCGAGATTTTTATGGTGCGCTCGCTTGGCACAGAGGCGATTTCAGCCGTTGGTATTTCGCGTACGATTGTGATGGTTATTGGCATTACAATGGTTGCTGTTGCCACAGGCACGATGACGATGGTTGCCCAAGCCGTTGGGGCAAACAAATGGACGGAAGCCAGTGCAACAGCCAAGCAGTCGGTTACGCTGGTTTTTGGCATCAGTACAGTCATTAGTTTGTTTGGGTATTGGACTTCAGATTTGGCACTTGCTTCCTTAAGCGTGCCCGATGAGGTGAGTGTGCTTGCGGTGCCTTATTTGCAAGTTTTTTTTGCGACTGTTCCGCTGATGGGTATCCAACGTACTTTGGATACGTGTTTGCATGCCGCTGGAGATACGAGGACGCCGTTTTATATTTCTATTGTTTCAAATCTTTGCCACCTCATTGCGGCTTATGGTTTGATCTATGGTGCTTGGGGTTTGCCTCAGTTGGGTGTGGTGGGTGCCGCAGCAGGTGGTGTGGTTGCGGGTGTGGTGGGCAATGTGTGTCGTTTTTGGGTGCTTTATTCAGGGCGTTTTGCGTTGACTCTGCTTCCAAGCACATCCTATTTTCCCGAGAGAGAACGCGCACGCAGGTTGCTCAAAATTGGCATTCCGTCTGCACTTCAAGGGCTTTTTCGGAATGGGTCGAATGTTGTTTATCTTAAGTTGGTGGCAATGACAGCAAACCCGACGGTTGCTTTGGCGGCTTTTTCTATTGGCAGTCAAATGGAACGCTCGCTGCGCAGGTCTTCGCTGGCTTTTGGTACGGCAACCACGTCATTGGTAGGGCAACGCCTTGGAGCAGGAGATCCTGAGGGTGCCGAGGTGCGTGGCTGGACGACGTTGCTGATTTCGGTGATTGGCCTTGCGCTTTTGGGCATTCCGATCGCGCTTCTTGCCCCTCATATTATGGCCATTTTTACCGAAGATGCGGATGTGATTGCTGTGGGCATCATTTATTTATACGCCATGGCTGCTGCCGAACCATTTATGTGCGCGGCCATTACCAGTGGTGCTGCCTTACGCGGTGCAGGTGATACAATGCCTGCGCTAGTTTATACGATTATCTCTCAGTGGATTATTCGACTGCCCGTGGCTTATATGTTGGCGTTTTCTTTTGATTTTGATATTTATGGCATTTGGGTTGCGCTCGTTATTTTCAGTGCGTTACAAGGTGTGCTCACTGTTCGAAAATTTGCGCAGGGGCATTGGAAGTTGCGGCGGGTGTGAGTGGTTACGAATTTAAGAAAATTATCGTGTACAATAAAAAAGCCTTCACTTTATCGATAAAGTGAAGGCTTTTTTATGATTGTTCACTCAGCCTCTTCAATAACCGCGCTCATTGATCCTTTGCACCAAGGGATGAGTGGGTCGGCACCCCAGTTGTGAATTTGTTGCTGGACCAATTCACACCGTTCACGAGACCCTGTGAAGACAATAACACGCCCCGCTGAGTCTACTTCGGAGGCCATTTTTCGCGCTACGTTTGGGTGAACACCACAGACCTTGCACAACATTCTAATGACATACTCATAGGTATGGTCGTTGTCATTGAGTAAAACGGTGTTCCACGGTTTGATGTGGAGGGTTTTGGTTTCGTCTTCAATGGTAAGTTCGGGCGTTGTAATTCCAGGAACTGTTTCGGCCATACAAAAAGGCATTATTGCTCCGTCGTTTCAGGTGCTGAGGTTAGATTGTAAGCTTGAGCGGCTGTGTCATGGAAGAGTGCCGTGCGCTCGGTGTTTGAAAGGTCCTCGGTCCATTTAAGGAAGAGGCTATACAGTGTGTTCATGCTGACACCTTGTAATTTGTCTACGGGATAGTTGCTGGCAAACATGCATCGGTTGCACCCGAACAGATCGATCGCTTCTTGGACCATGTTTTTGATTTTGTCTTCTTTTACGGGATCTTGGTGATACCCCTTTTGCGCAAAAAAGACCATGGAGAGTTTCATGAAAACGTTCGGGAGTTCTGATAGCGCCTTTAGGCCATTGTGCCATCGTTGTTCGGTTGCCTCATCTGATCCGTCGGGAAGCAGAGCGAGGTGGTTTACTATAATACGTGTTTCGGGGTGTTTTTGAAAGACATTGACGGCATCTTGGATTTGGTGCGGATTGCATTGTAGATCGAAGGATAGGTTGTGCTTCCCGAGTAGGGCAATGCCGGCGCTGAAAAGGGGGTCGTGTAAGAATGCGCCGTGTTCTACTTGGGGCCATGTTAGAGCGGGATTGTCGGGATGGTGGTTGAGGATCATACGCACACCGCGAAATCGGTTTTGAGATGCTTCGATGTGTTGGTGTAAAAGGGCTTCACTTTGTGCGGTGTCTTGTGCAAGGTTAACGTGGCCGACAATGGCGAATGGATATTGTGATTCGGAGGGTGTGAGTTGGTTACAGACCCAGGTTGTTTCTTCTACGGTGTCGAGTGGAAATCCACCTTCCATTTGGCCCACGACGGTTTCGACGTGTACACCTGAGACACGTTTTAAGGGTGCCGGTAATGTGTCCATGTCTTGCGCGTAATCTTCAGCGAGGTAGATCGGCAGATTATTTTGAACGGCATCACCTAAGTTGAGGTTGGGCCGTTCATGAATGTTCCAGAGGTGGAAGTGGGGGTCGCATACGGGTAGGTCCATGTTGATGATCTCCATTTTTAGCATCTGTATTTCGATCAATGCACTTCAGGAACGTGATCGGGGCGACGGCGATGTGGGATGTTGTGGTTGCCTGCGAGAAGGTCGGCGGCCGTCCAACCCATTTTGCCATGGCGGACCACGCCATAACGTACGCTGCCTTCATCTGCAAATGGACGGACGTTTGGCAGATCCAACCAAATGCGCAAGAGAACCCGCTTTTGGTCTTCGTCTTCGATGGGTTCGTAGCCTTCTTTTCCGTGGAACACGGTGTAATTGTTGAAGAAGACAAGATCGCCTTTGTGCAGTGGAAATGCGAAGCTGTTTTTTTGAGCTGTTTCGGCGATGAAGTCGAAGATTTCGGTTTCACTGTCTGTGAGAACTTGCTCTGCTTTTTTCATGCCGCTCTTAATCCAGCCCGGATGAAAGCGACATGTTACAACGCCGTCGACTGCGCTGAATGCAGGTATTTTGAAGTTTGAAAAAGGTGTTTCGTTTGGATATGTGTCCACTCTGTTCCAGATAAAACCTTCATAGAGTCGGGACAAATATTCGGGGTGTTGACGGAGAATTTCGTTGTAGACGGTCATGGAGCTGGCAGCTAAACTGCGTGGATCATCGGGTGCTTGGCGGACACAGAGAAGGCCGGCACAATCTGAGAGGTCAACGTGTAACGCACTTGGCGTGGGTTTGCCAAGGATGCGTGCGCCATTTTGTGGGGCCAGTGCGCCGTCCGTGATGTAATGAATCAGGCCGGCTTCTTTGTTTTGGGTAACACCGGTCCCAAGGTGCGTACACAGGCCCCAGTACAATATCTCTAAGTCTTGTAGATCATAGCCGTCGATTGGGAAACCAGAAAGTACGGTGAGTCCTCTGCCATCGCGGAGTTCATGTAGGAAACTTTGTAGGGTCTCTGTTAAACTGGGCAGTGGGAAGTCGTCTTTTGTGATTTCGGGAAATTGCAGGCCGCGCTCTTTTACGAGCTGAAGGGCTTTGCCCATATCGTCTTGCTGTTGATGGGTCAGGCTGAATCTCCAAGAGGGGTCACGCTCAAGGTCTTCAGCTGTCCAAGCACTTGCATCTGTGATGGGTTCCATATGTGGGGCCATTTTTAATCTCCTAATAATTAAAAGTAAACTGCTACGAGTGGCTAAGATAGTTCAATCGTCGCTTCGGAATGGGACTGGATTCCAAGGTCAGGGGACCCAGAGGCATACTACAACAAGAGACGGACATGAAGCAAGAGAATTTGTTGGGCATTGACATCTCATCCAAAGAGGCTGTGGTCAAGGCCCGGCGATCGGGACATCAATGGACTTCATTTTTTATTGTGCCAGCCAGTTTTCTCAATAATCTTGTTGGCCGTTTCATCGATAGGCTCATCATGCGTTGTGACCTGGAAATCACCAAATGTTTGACTCTCATCACGCTGATGGTAGATGTCAACCCACTTTCTTAGCCTCTCCTGCCAATACGCGTTGGGTTCTCTCGCTGTCACACGCTCTTTCAGAATGGATTCTGGCGCGGTTAACTCGCAAATCATTACTTTGGCGGCGGGAATAACATCAAGTAATGACTGATAGTCGGTGGTGTCGGCTATTACGGTGGGGATAATGACCTTGATATCAGGTACCGCGGTATAGTTGGGCCAAATAGCTTTCAGATTCCTGTGCGAGAAGGGTCGACCCTGGTGTGGGTATATGAGGCTTATTTGATCCAAATCAATGACGGCATGAGCTTGGTCGGCTTGTCTCAATTGCTCGGCTACTGCGGCCGCTAGGGTCGTCTTGCCCGAGCCGGGCGAGCCGTGGAGGAGGAGGACTTCGGTAGTAATTATGGTAATATCCTTCCAAAAGGGGCATTCGTCAGGAAACCCGTCCAGACAGGGCAGAATTTAGCTCACAGGAAGCGTCACCCATGTTTTCCTGAAGCCAACGGCACAATTTCGTTCTCCAGAATGCGAATTTCAACATACGTTCAGGCTCTTCCGTTCCTTTCTAATTTGCTCCCGCCATTTTTCGTGAATCAGGATATTTTTTTGAGCTTCCCATTCCTCGTCTGTGAGCACATTGAGCAAAGATCGCTTTATGCCTGGGATATCATCCCGAAGGGCCATCGTTCCAAATTCTCGGATCTCCGTTGCATATGCCCGATCGGTTTCGACCGAGTACTTTTCTGTCCACGGTCCGATGTGTGTCTCAGGCATTTTGAGAATATCTTCATTCGACCAGTTTGGAAAGCCTTGGTGTGATTCGAGCCAAAGGGCGACGGGTTTTGTCACAAAGTGAGGACGATGTGAAGCGCCTTCTAAAAACCCGACATCGAATACACTTGCTTCGCTTCCTTTTAGTGCGATCGTTCGTTTGCGTAAATCTTCGAAGAAGGGGCGTCCATGATTTGGAATATTTACCACAGCGTCTTCCAGGCCGTTATAAATCAGGGTCGGTCCGCGGCTGGCGTGTAACGTATATAGGATGGCACCTCGGTCACCCAGCGCTTGGAGACTTCGGTAGGGTGCTCCTTGGCACATCGGTTTGGATCGATCCCAGTATTCGCCTGGGCCGTCAAAGTTTCCGCCACCTGCGAGCACACAGCAGTGGATCTGTTCATCAACTGCTCCTGTCAGTCCAACGACGAATGAGCCGAGCGAGTAACCCATGGCGCTGATTCTTGTCGCGTCTGTTTCGGGTCGGGTGCCCAGATATCGGACGGCTTGCATCAGGTCTGTGATCATTAACCCTGCGAGTCGCGGGCCCATGTGCTCGGGATCTTCGATATGGTCGTGTTCTCGTGTTTCAGATTCACGGTTGGCGTTTCGCTCGCCTTCTCCGGTCGGGTCGTATGTGAGAACGGCTGCGCCTCCTTTGGCGTATAGCATGCCCGAATACATCCCATACCAGGCATACTTATCGCCGCCATGCCCGTTCACGATAATCAGCCCGGGGATCTCCTCCTTGGGCATTGGGTCGGGCAGGTAAAGGATGCCGGGAATGCGCATGCCAAACTGTGTTCCATAGCTCACCCGTTCGACACGAACACCTTCCGTTGGAGAGAATTTGCTATGGGTTGTTGGTTCCAGCTCTGGCGTCCCATCTTGCACGTGTAAGGCTGTCCGAATTTCGTGCCGCCACTGCGCCTCTCGCTCATCCATGCCCAAGTCCCTGCTCATAACGACCGCCTTTCCGTTTTCGTCTAATGTCAAGGATATATACCTTAAAAAGTAGGGCAACTTTTAATTGGCTAGATAAAATATACATACAATTGTATTTACATATAATTCTTTTATTGGTATATTCTGAATATGGAATTCGAATGGGATGAGGCCAAAAATCTATTGAATCAAGACAAGCATGGGATCAGTTTTGAAGAAGCTGGAGAGATCTTCGAGCGTCCAGTTCTGATGTGGGAAGATACACGTCAGGATTATAGAGAACCCCGGCACATCAGTTTGGGTGAAATTGGCGATTCCGTTGTGCTCGTAGTCGTCCATACGCCACGTGGCCAAAAGACCCGCATTATTTCTGCTCGAAGAGCGAGTGTCCGTGAAAGGAAAAGATATTATGCCCATTTCAAAAAAAAGACTTGAAGAGATCGCAACGATTCCGGACTCTGATATCGACTACTCAGATATTGCCGAACTCGGTCCCGAATTTTGGGAAAATGCCAAGATCATTTTTCCTCAATCCAAGAAGGCGGTCACCATTCGCATTGATAGCGACGTGTTGGATTGGTTCAAGAAGAGAGGGAAGGGATATCAGTCGCGGATGAACGCAGTGCTACGTTCCTATATGAAAAGTCTGGAGATATAAGTTCAGTCAAAAAAAAGAAAAGAAACCTTTTGTTTGCCCCTGTCGATCTTTATTTGGCAGAGGTTTTTTGTGTGGGTTCATTTGAATGTGCTCTTGTTAGTGGACGTTTTTTTATGGATAAACTTGGTTTGCGCCTTGATAGTGATCTACAAGCTCATCTGTTAACCCGGCATGCACCTTGTTGGGCCATTCGGCATCACTGAGCAATGGGCGTCCTATAGCGACCATATCAAATTCCTCGTTTTTAAATCGTCGCATCACCTCATGGATACTTTCGGGGCCTGTCCCAAAGAATTCTTTTTTGGCCAATCCCACATTGCCTACTGTAATGGTTGGACATCCGGTTATTTTTTTTGTCCAGCCTGCCAAATTCATATCCGAGCCTTCAAATTCTGGTAACCAGAAACGTCGGGTGCTGGCGTGGAAGATATCTATGCCAGCATCTTTTAAGGGCAATAAAACAGTTTCCATATCGGT
>JBLHJX010000071.1:0-20847 GCA_047619225.1 Candidatus Latescibacterota bacterium | reverse complement strand
CGAGATCGACCTTCTTGGCAAATATGTAGGCGCGATGGGGGATAGGTTGGGGTATGGGTACGAATAGGCCAGGTTGGGTCATATAAGTTGAAGTCGGGTGTGGCCGAGACAAGATCTATGTTGGCTTCCCAATACGCATCTAATAACCCAATGTCGCGCCAATAAACGGTGTCGTTACGGTTGGCGTGTTTAAAGTTGTAAGCAAAGACGCCCCCAGAGTCAACCATGTCTGGAATGATGTTTTTACCAAAATCATGTGCGGTATTTTGTTTGGCATCTTCAGATAACCGCCGAACCAATGCGCTGGTGCTAAACACATAAATACCCATAGAAGCCAGTGCAAGGTCTGGATTGTCGGGGGTGGGTTTGGGGTGGCTGGGTTTTTCTTCAAAACCAATAACTCGGTTTTCTTGATCTATGGCCATGACGCCCAATTCTGTTGCCGTTTTGATCGGCACCTCTATACACGCAACGGTAAGGTCTGCACCTTGATCGATGTGGAATTGTATCATACGGCTGTAATCCATCTTATAAACATGATCGCCCCCTAAAATGAGCACGTGCTCAGGGCGGGCTTTTTCAAGAATATCCACATTTTGAAAAATGGCGTCTGCCGTGCCGCGATACCAGCTGGTGGCCAATCGGAATTGTGGTGGCACGGTAAAGATATACTCATCCAATTCGGGGTTAAAAATAGACCAACCTCTTTGTAGATGGCGGTCGAGTGTACTGGACATATATTGGGTGAGCACATACACCCGTCGCAGGCCCGAATTGAGACAATTAGACAGCGTAAAGTCAATAATGCGGTACATGCCGCCAAAGGGCACTGCGGGTTTTGCTTGGTTGCGTGTTAGGGGGTGTAGTCGTTCGCCTTGCCCGCCGGCAAGAATCATTGTGAGGGTGTTTTTGAGTAATTCAGACGTGTTGTTTGTAGGCATGGTTACTCTTTCTCATTGCGTTTGGCCAAAACATCTCGTATGGCATCTTTGAGTTCGGTGAGATCCGATGATTTGACCACATATGCATCAGCAGACCAGGTCAAATAATTATCTTTGTGATTGCTGTAAGCCGTGTTGAGAATAACAGGCAATTGGTTGTTAATTCCCAATATTTTGTTGAGGGCTTCAATGCCATCCATGCCTGGCATATGAACATCGAGCACAAGCAAGTCTGGTGGGTTTTGTTGTACGCGTTCAATGGCTGCACGTGCATCGTGAACAACTTCAACTTGATAGCCTTCATCGGTGAGTTCTTGTTCGTAAAGCAATGCCAGATTGGTGTCGTCATCTGCAATGAGAATGGTTTTCATGGGGTTGCTCCTTCAGATGCCGTGACCTGGGGAATGTGAATGAAAACAGAGGTGCCAAGGCCGGGTTGGCTTTGCAAAGAAATATTGCCTCCGTGTCTTTCAACAATTTGTTTACAAATAGCCAATCCCAAACCTGTGCCTGTGGTTTTGGTCGTAAAATAGGGCGTGAACAGTTTTTCCTGTACATCCAATGCCATGCCTTCACCTGTGTCTCGAATTTCAATTTCGATTGTGAGATCTGGGTCGGTTAAACTTCTTATAAAAACGGTGAGATCGCCCCCCTCTGGCATGGCTTGATAAGCATTTTTGAGTAAATTGATGAGTACTTGTTTGAACTGATCAGGGTCAATAGATGTCTCGGGTAGATTTTCTTCTACATTTAAATGACAAACGATTTGCCGTTCTTCAAGGCCTTCGCCAATCATGTGATGAATATCGGTGATGAAATTAGGCAATGAGACCCATTTGCGCAACAAGGGTCGAGGCCGTGTGTAGTTGAGGATATCGGTAAGAAGCACTTCAAGGCGTGTCACTTCTTTGGCGATAATTTCTGCAGAAGCTTGGGTTCTTTTGGGGTCGGGGTTGCGCAAAAGGGATCGGGCAAAACCGCCAATGGTTGCCAAAGGGTTGCGAATTTCGTGTGCGATTTGAGCAGATAATTCGCCAATCACAGCCAGGCGTTCAGATTGTAAAAGCTCTTTTTGGGTAAGTTCAAGCTGATTGATTTTGTCTTGCAGTTCTTGGTAAAGCCTCGCATTTTCAAATGCGAGAGCCGCATGACCTGCAAAGGCGCGCAAAAGATCAACACTGTCTTCTGTGATGGCAGAGCCGCTATAAAGATTGTCGGCTACAATGACGCCAATGGTTTGGTTGCGCGCAACCAAAGGGGTGACTACAAAGTGTTTGGAGCCCAATGCGGCCCATAAAGCGGGGCTGATGGTCAATGCATCTTCTTCTGTGATGGTAAAGGTTTGCTGCAAGCGCACTGCTTTGGCCAAGATGTCTTCCGAGTCATCCAGTGAAATCTGGATCTGAAGGGCCGCCTGAGACAATCGGGTGTCCATGGGGGAGTTTTGCTGATCGTATTGGGCTAAAATATCGTCCACGCTGGGGTTTCTATGGGCAAGCTCTGCCCAAATGCGGGAAGCTTCTTCTTGATTTGCTGGACCAACACCCATTTTGCCATTGAGCATGTTTGTTTCACGGTCAACTTGAAATAAGATAGCACGATTAAATCCAAGACCCGTACCTGCGGTAACACATGTCAAAATGCTATATAGCAGGCGATTTGTGTCCAAAATGCCTTGCATGGTCTGGCTAATTTGACGCAGGAGCGATGATTCGTAGGATTTTTCGATGCTTTCTGTGATGTCTTCGATTACGACCAGTGCCAAAGGTGCGTCGTGTGCGGTTTCCAAGCGGGTCATGAGTATTTCAACAACCCGATTGCGATAAGTACCCGTTGGCAATTTGATTCCTGTGAGATGGTGAGATTCACCTGTTTCAAATACGTGTGCCAATATTTCAAGGCCAGCTTCTGAAACCAAATAGGAAGTTGGGCGGCTTTCTTGCAGTGGCTTGGTTATGACATCTTGTGCTTGCAAACCATGATATTTGAGATATTCACTGTTGGCAAAGACAACTTTGAGACTCGAATCGAGCAGTAAAATGGGCAGTGGAATGGTTTGCAATACCTGTTCGCTGAATTCTTTGAGTTCTCTCGTTTCTTGAAAAAGCCGCGCGTTGTAAATGACCCAGGCCAGTTGATCGGCCAGCACTTTGAGTGATTGCGCATCGGTTTGATCAAAACCTGACTTGTCCTGGCTGAGCACATCCAATGCCCCCAGTACATGATCTCCCGTTCGGATGGGCACACAAAGTTCGGCTTGGGTGTCTTTTTCTTCAGGAAAGGCAATGATACGACGGGGTTCATTTTGGGCATCATTGGTCAAAAATGGTGTGCCCGATGCTACAACAGTGCCTACAATTCCCAAACCGACTTCTTGGCGATATCCTTCGGGGAAGTTTTCTGCAAAGACGCCTGCGCCAGCACGCATGATCATTTGATTTGTCTCGGGTTCTACCAGATAAAGCGATACATGTTGATACCCGAAACTCTGTTGCACCTCATGCACTACGCGCCTGAAGATTTCGTTGGGCTCAAGTGTCGATATGACCATTTGTGCTACGTGGTTGATGGTGGCAAAGTGTGCCGATCGCTTCTTTTCTGCATCGAGTAGTTGCGCAATTTCTGTGTTGTGTTTGCGCAAATGGCTTTGTTCGCGTTTGGCAAGGGTGCGGTATCGTTTTTCGTGGTAATATTCAGATACTCGGAGCAATACTTCATCTAAGATATTTTCGCTGGCGTGTTTTTGCTCAAGTGGAATGTCTTGGGTGAAGCTTTGGAGTACTATGGTTCTCAGGCCCAACATGAGTCTGCCTGCTGCGTCGGGTGTAAATGTGTTGTGTGGATCAGATAAGATTTGTAAACGCAAATGTTGATAATCGCTGGGGTGTGCCAATTGTTCAATTATGAGATCGAGAAAACCAGAGAGATGGTGTAGGTCGGGTGTCTCTTCGTGGAGGTCTTCGCGTAGGATGATGGCTTTTTGGTTGTGGATGTAGTGCTGCAACGCAGGCAAAATGAGATCGCGTTTTTGCAAAAGAATTTCACGAAGTGTTTGCCAAGCAGCAGATGATGTGGCCTGAAGGATAGGAGACATATAGTCAAAAGCTCTTTTGGAAATGAGGTAAGACCACACAAGTTCACCTGAATTATATCACGGAAATCTGGTTGTTGTCAAGGCAATTGCACTTGCGCTTTTGGTGCGAATCATAGAAAATTAAAGATTGTCTTTCTTCGGGTGAAATGCTTTTTAGAATTTCTGGCTTAAGGGCGATTTGTTTTTTACGCATGACCTAAGGATAACCCATGTCTAATTTAGCAGATTACAGCGTTTCGATCCTTGAAAGTTTGGGTGAAGGTATTTTGGCATTAGATCAGAACCGAAGGGTTGTGATGATCAATGCGTACTTGCTCAAATTACTTTCTTTAAAAAAAGAAGACATCATGGGGCAAATACCCGAATTAATATTTGCCGAACGCTCCGATCTTTTGCGCGTAATTGATGTGGGGTTTTCTCAAGGTGAATTGGTGACGGATGTTCATTTGGTCCATCACATGGCAGATGGTGGGTTGCAATACTTGCGTGTTGACACGTCGTTCTTAAATGCCCAAATACAGACGGGGTTGGTTCTGGCGGTGCGTGATGTTTCGGAAGTTAAACGCAGCGAATGGGAAATGGGACAGATTGAAAAAATGACAGCATTGGGGCGGTTGGCTGCATCTGTTGCTCATGAAGTTCGAAATCCACTGGGGGCAATTGACATTCAGCTTCAGCTTTTGGGTGAAGATCTCGATGCGGTGCCTGATGCATTGCGCCAGAAGCTTATAAGACGCCTGACCATTGCACAAACTGAGATGAAGCGCATGGATCGTATTGTGCATAATTTTTTGCGTTTTTCTCGTACGCCTCAATTGCATTTGGAAAATTTGATATTAAATGATGTGGTTGGCCATGTGTTCGAACTGGTTTCGCCAGAAGCACGTGAGCGCAATATTAAATTGCTATTGGAGTTGGCCCATGATGTGCCTGCCATTGATGGAGATGAAGATCAGTTGGCACAAGCCGTGTTGAATATGACTGTAAATGCATTTCAGTCTATGGTAGGTGGGGGGCAGTTTGTTGCACGTACTTGGGTAGACTTAGAAGCCAATCAAGTCTGCTTGGCTTTGTCTGATACGGGGTGTGGGATTTCGGATACTGAAATTGACCGTATTTTTGAATTTTATTATACGACCAAAGATGAAGGCACTGGGTTGGGGTTGTCTATTGTGCAGCGGATTATTTATCAACATGGTGGACATTTGGATGTGGACAGTCGTGTGGGTGAAGGCACGACATTTTATATTTATCTTCCTGTGTCTGGAAAACAGAAGGATGTTGACAATAAAGGCGGTTTATGATGCAAGCGGGTAAGATTCGAGTTTTAGTGGCCGATGATGAGTACTACATTTGTGAAGGCTTAAAAGAGGTACTGACCAAAGAGGGATATGTGGTCGATGTGGCACACGATGGGCTTGAAGCCGAATCGTGTCTAAAGAACAATATTTATCATGCGACTATTTTTGATCTCAAGATGCCTGGGCGAGATGGTTTGTATCTGATGCAGTTTGTGCGCGATTCAAGTCCTGATACCGGTGTGATTATGATTACAGCTTTTGGTGATGTAGAAACGGCAGTTGACGCGATGCGCCAAGGAGCATACGACTATTTGACGAAGCCTGTCGATTTGAAACGATTGCGTTTGTCTTTGCAACATTTGTTAGATCGACAGGCGTTAGTAGCAGAGAACAAAGAACTGCGCGCCCGCTTGGATTCAACTGAGACATTTGGTGAAATTGTTCATCGCAGTGCAGTGATGTCCCAAGTTTGCGATGTAATTAGGCAGGCGGCTATGACGGATGTGCCCGTTTTGGTAACAGGTGATACTGGAACAGGGAAGGAGTTGGTGGCCCGTGCCATTCATCAGCGTAGTTCGCGGCATAAGGAACCTTTGATCGCAATGAATTGTGGTGCATTTTCTGAGTCGTTGTTTGAGGCCGAATTGTTTGGCTATGTGAAAGGTGCGTTTACTGGGGCTGATAGTAATAAAAACGGGCATTTTGCAGCAGCAGAAGGAGGGACCTTGTTTTTTGACGAGGTCGGCGAAATCCCTTTGACCCATCAGGTGGATTTGCTTCGTGTTTTAGAGGAGAAGGCCTATCGCCCTGTTGGAAGTACGCAGAATATTAAAATGAATGTGCGCACCATTTTTGCAACCAATCGCAACTTGGAATTGGAAGTTTCAGAAGGTCGTTTTCGCGAGGATCTCTATTATCGGTTGAATGTGGTTCCTATACGTTTGCCACATCTGCGAGACCGACATGAAGATATCCCTTTATTGGTAGAGACTTTTTTGGATCAACTTTGTGCATTGCATCATAAATCTCGAAAACAATTAGACGCCGATGCCATGCAGCAGATGCTCACCTATGAATGGCCCGGTAATGTGCGAGAATTGAAGAATACCATTGAACGGTTGGTTGTGACTTGCCCTGATAAGGATGTCAAATTTGCCCAGTTGCCAAGCCGCATTCGGGCAGCCATTGAAGAACCGAAGACAGTTGCCTTAAAAGCAGGTATGTCACTGGAGGCAGCTGAGCGCATTTTAATTTCTGATACTTTGCAGAATATTACGTCAAACCGCAAGGAGGCAGCACAGTTATTGGGCATCAGTTTGCGTGCCTTGCAGTACAAGATTAAGAAGTATGATTTACGTTAAAAGCGCGATGGCACAGTTTTGAAAGGACAAGTGCAATTATTGCATGGATTTAAAAAAGGCAAGTGCAATTATTGCGCTTATACCCGTGTAAAAGGACTCTGTTGGTTTACATGCACGACACTTTTGTATGTTTAATAATAAGTTACAGTTATACGGCAATTGTGGCATTCATGTTGCTCTTTCATGACAATGTGTAGAACTTTACGGATCTTGAGAATTGAGAATGATTCTCGGGCGTTTTATAACAGATTATTTATAAATGACTTATGTTTTTTTTGTTTGGAACTGTTGTCGGTTGTGGGTGCAATTTGTGCATCTTGAAGATGGATCAAAGCTGTTGGGGGTTGTTGTGGCGCAAGAATTGGTTGATATACAGAATCAGGATTTGGGCATACCCTTTTGCATTGATGCCGCTTTGATGATCCCTAAGCTACGGTCACAAGATCGAATGGGGGCCATTAAGGAACTGGTTGACCGGCTTTATCAATCTGGACATGTGACAGATAGCTTGCGTTTCTTGCAAGTCGTCTTAGATCGTGAAGACTTGGAAAGTACGGTTTTGGGCAAAGGTGTGGCGTTGCCACATGCCCGTTGTCGGTCTGTTGCACAACCGAGTTTGGCGTTAGGTATTTCTCAAGCAGGCATTTCATTTCACTCAGAAGCATATCCCAACCCCGTTCATGTTGTTTGCATGTTGGCTATGCCCGAGGCTGTTCCTGTCGTTTATTTGCCTTTCTTGGGACAATTGGCAGAAGTTTTTCAAGCTCCGGAGTTTCATGAAAGTTTGTTAGCTTGTCAAACACCTGTAGATATGAAACACTTTTTTATGCGTAGTTTATCGCGTGTTTGTGATAGGCGTTTTACGCCTTCTTTTATTGTGTCTAAAGCGTTGGTTTATTAACCCCTTTAAACCAGGAGGTTTTCCTTGGCTGGTATCATGATTCAAGACAGTGAGTCGCTGGATCTCTATTTGAGAGATATTGCTTCGTCTGAGCCGTTGTCTGGGGCCGAAGAGATTGAATTGGCCAAAAAAATTCGAAAAGGATGCCAACGATCTAGAGACAAGCTGGTAGCAGCCAATCTGCGCTTTGTCGTGAGTGTTGCTCGCGAGTATCAAAATCATGGGGTACCCCTTGCCGATTTGATTAGTGCGGGCAATATGGGTTTGATGACAGCGGCCGAACGATTTGATGGGACACGCGGTTTCAAATTTATCTCTTATGCTGTGTGGTGGATTCGCCAAGCTATTCATCAAAGCTTGGCGCAAGATTCACGCGTTGTTCGTTTGCCTATTAATCGCATAGATTTACTCCACAACATTTCCAAAGTATCTCGTGAGTTGCGCCAGACAAATGAGAAAGAACCAGAACCTGAGGTGATTGCCAAGGAACTCGGAGTTTCGGTCGAAATGGTCCAAGATACCCTGATGCGCGCACGCGATGTTTGGTCATTAGATGCCTCTTTTCGCGAGGATGATGACCATAGTTTATTGCATATCTTAGCAGATGGCACACAAAAAGCCCCAGATGAAGAGGTCGTTGAAAATTCTGTGCGCGTACAAGTTGAAGACATACTAGAGTCTTTGGACGCGCGTGAAGCTGAGGTGTTGCGATTGTATTTTGGTTTGGGTGATGAGGAACCCTTGACGCTGGAAGAAATTGGCGTTAGGTTTAATCTGACACGGGAACGTGTGCGTCAGATTAAGGAAAAAGCTTTGCGCCGTTTGCGTCATCCACGTCGTCGGGCTGCACTTGAACCATTGATGGAAGCCAATTAAGGTTGATGATTTTATGAAAAGGGCACTTTCGAGTGCCCTTTTTTTATGCGCCAAATGAAAAAAGGCGTATATTTGATATGTGTATTGCTGTGGTTGTTTTGTAAGTGTATAAAAAATAGGACTTTGAGTGTTAATGTTAGGTGCTTGCTTGCTTGACAAAACTTTCAGACAGGTTTATATTGTAAGCGAAAGGGGGTGAGATAATGCCCAATAAAGCAGAATTAATTGCTGCAGTTGCAGAGCAGGCAGGTCTTTCAGCTAAAGATGCTGGTGCTGCGCTTGATGCTGTGGTTGGTGAAATAACAAATGCTTTGAAATCTGGTGAGCGTGTGGCTCTTCCTGGATTTGGGACTTTTTCGGTCGGCTCTCGTGCTGCTCGTCAAGGACGCAACCCACAAACAGGTGCGACAATTCAAATAGCGGCGAGTAAAACCGCTAAATTTAAAGCCGGTAAAGGCCTTAAAGACGCTATCCAATAGTATAGAAAGTTGCATTGCGGATATTTTTCGCTATTTAAAAGCCCTGAATGATCATTCAGGGCTTTTTTGCTTGACAGGTTTCATTTTGAAAAATATACTGTGTAGGCAAAAGCTTCGTATAATGATATACTGTTCATGAGAACGGAATGGTTTTAACGTCTTCTGTCTTTAGGGAGTTGGACAATGGCTCGTTTACATAAAGTTGGTTTGTTGGCTGTTTTGATGTTCTTGGGGCAAGGGTGTGGCGATCGGCTTGCCGAAATACAAACGCAGTTGGCTGGTACGTGGGTCTTACAGTCACGCCAATTAGTTGATGGTAGCGTGTTGCGCCCACCTTATATTCAGGGGGCTATATCGTGGGTTCCCGTAAGTTCACGCAAAGCGCATGTGACGTTGAACCTTCTTGAAAGTGCCAATATTCAATCGCCTCGACGATTTAATTATGCTGCCAGTACCTATGAAATCTCAACTTCTGCGATTACACAAGCCCGGTATGTCTTGATTCGTCAAGGATATCGATCTTCAGCCAAATCACCTATCTCGGTATATCCCAAAGCCAAGAAAACCAAAGGCAAAATTACTGTTGGGAGTGCGGGCCTTGAGATTTCACACGATAGCCAAGATTGGGTTTTCCAAGGCAACACGATGACGGCTTCCTATGAAAATGCTTGGACCGATACGTGGGCACGTGTTCAGTAGGCCGATACGTAAAGTTCATAAAAGGCTTGGAAGCGATTCCAAGCCTTTTTTTATTGGATCGTTCATTCCTATTTAACCTCGTTGAAACATTCTTGAAACATATTGTGGATATTTTCAGCTTCCGAGTAAACTTGCATCTTTTAAAAAAAAGAGTTATCTACGCCTAAACACACTGAGGCCTTATTATGGACGAAGGAAGTCGTGAGTATGTCATCAATGCCGCCAAAGAACATGGCGTGAAGTTTATCCGGCTTTGGTTTACAGATATTTTGGGTTTCTTGAAAAGTGTTGCCATTCCTGTTGAACAATTGGACGAGGCATTGGATGAAGGCATTGGATTTGATGGGTCTTCCGTAGAGGGGTTTGCTCGATTTGACGAGAGTGATAAGATTGCAATGCCAGATCCCAGTACTTTTCAGGTGCTGCCCTTTAGACCTCAAGAACAGGGTACTGTCGCGCGAATGTTTTGCGATATATTAGAGCCCAGTGGTAAACCCTACGTGGGAGACCCACGCTATGTATTGAAGCAAAATTTGAAACGCGCAGCAGATTTGGGTTTTGCATTTTATGTTAGCCCAGAACTTGAGTATTTCTATTTTGAGAAACCGGAAACGCCTTTGGTTGGTTTGGATGAGGGGGGCTATTTTGACCAGACGCCTTTAGACTTTGCCAGTGATTTGCGCCGCGATACGGTGCTCACGCTTCAGAAGATGGGTATTGAGGTCGCGTCCAGTCACCATGAAGGTGCGCCAAGCCAACACGAAATAGATTTGTTGTATACCGATGCGTTAACGATGGCCGACAATGCGATGACGTATCGGTTGGTTGTCAAAGAAATTGCTGTCAAACACGGTGTGTGGGCCTCCTTTATGCCCAAGCCCATTTTTGGTCAAAATGGCAATGGTATGCACACCCATATGTCCCTGTTTCAGGGTGAGCGCAATGCGTTTTTTGATGCACGAAATAAATATCATTTGTCACCCATTGCACGACATTATATCGCAGGGTTGTTGAAACATGCTCCTGAGATTACGCTGGTGACGAATCAATGGGTCAATTCGTATAAACGGTTGGTGCCCGGATATGAAGCACCTGTCTATACGACTTGGGCGGCAGTGAATCGGTCAGATTTGGTGCGGGTGCCGTCCTATAAACCTGGTAAAGAGAGTACGGTGCGCGTCGAGTACCGGTCTCCTGATCCGGCGTGTAATCCCTATTTGGCGTTTTCTGTGATGTTGGCGGCTGGTTTGGAAGGTATTGAAAAAAAATACAAAGCACCTATACCCATGGAGCAGAATGTGGCCGAAATGAGCGATGTCCAGCGCGATAAGGCTGGCATTCATACGTTGCCTTTAGATTTGTCTAAGGCAATTGATTTGGCTGAAGGCAGTGTCTTGGTGCGTAAAGCTTTGGGTGATCATGTGTTTGAAAAGTTTATCGCAAATAAGAAGATTGAGTGGGCAAATTATCGCGCACAAGTGACGGGATATGAACTGAAGCAGCATTTGAAGATTTTATAAATGGGATGAATGCTTTGTTATCTACAGGTGGATTTTGTTTTTAGGATGGCGTGTTTATGGCTAAAAAACGGAGGCCTTGCCCGCGCGGGTTATACGATGGATGCCCTATTCCACGCGAGTTGTGTAGCGAAGATTTTGAGCGCACAGGTCAATGGCATTGTTTGAAGTTTTTGAAAGAATTTGAATGGTTTGTGTTTGGCACGGGAGAGATTGAGACGCTGGTGTCAGATGTGGAACAAGGTGAGTCGATTGTGTCGATGGATGAGCTGATGCGGGTGTTGGAGGGAATGGAGGGGGAGACGTAAGTTTAGATAAAGTTTAAAATCTGACCCAAGGGTAGACCGTCGCGTTTTGCTCCTTTTATGCCAGAGGGCTTAGGTCGCCCATCCAATAAAGGATGGGTGCTTAAAAAATGTAAATCTCAAAAAGTTGCTAGACCATAAACAACCCTGAATGCGAATATGCATCGGGGTTTTTTGTGCCCATAAGTGTCTACTTTTCATAGGTCACATCAGGCCGTAAGGCGAAAGGGACTCACGAATTCGTGACGGCTTTGTAAACATCCAAAATCGGTACTCCTTTTTCACGGGCGATGCGGGCGCAGTCGTCGTATTCGGGGGTGATGCGGGCTTTGCCGTTGATGTCGGCGATTTTGACGCGAATGGGACCAAAAGCTGTTTCGATGGTGTCGGCGCGGCGTTTGAGCATGTGGCGTTGAACGGGGATGCGGCGAATGCCTAATGTGGTAGTTTCTGAGAAGATGAGGTTGGTCAGCTCGGTTTCTTTGTGGGGGTCGCTTAGGACGGTGAGTTGAATGCCTGGGCGGCCTTTTTTCATGATAACGGGGGTGAGAAAAGCGTCGCGGGCACCGGCTTCGAGTAGGCGATCAATGATATAGCCATAGATCTCGGGCGTCATGTCATCGATGTTGGTTTCGAGAAGGATGGGCGAATCGGTATTTTGATCTGTGATCAGTTCGCCGATTTCTACGCGGAGGAGGTTGGGCACTTGTTCGACATCGCGTGTGCCTGCACCATAACCTATGGTTTCGGTTTTGAAGTGAATTTGTTCACCAATGCCAGAGGCCAGTGCGGTGAGAATGGCCGCGCCTGTGGGCGTGACGAGCTCTAAGGGGATGTCTGTGCGTTCGGCTGGAAATCCTTTGGTCATTTCAACAACGGCAGGCACAGGAATGGGCATGGCGCCGTGGGCCCCTCTGGTGCGGCCTGAGCCAAAGCGAAACTTGGAAGCATAAATTGCCTCTATGCCGAGCAGTTCAAGGCCTACGACAACACCTACGACGTCCACGATGGCATCAACGGCACCTACTTCGTGAAAATGGACCTCGTTTATGGAGGTGCCGTGTACCTTTGCTTCGGCTTCGGCGAGTTTTTGGAAGACTTTGCGGGCCTTTTCTTTGGCCGTGTCGGAGATGCTGCTGGTGTTGATGATGTAGAGTACATCGATGAGGTGGCGGTGCACATGGCCTTCTTGGGCATCCACGTCGATTTTTGTACCCGCAATGCCGTGTTTTTCTACGCGCCGTTGCGAAATGGTAAATTCGGGCACTTTGAGTTTATCAAGTTCTGCTTTGAGCAAATCAAAGGACAAACCCGCATCTACCAAGGCTCCCAGCGTCATGTCGCCACTGATGCCTGCAAAACAATCAAAATAAGCGATTTTCATGAATCAAATCCTTAAATAAAAAGCGCAAAGCGCATGGGGCAAAGCGTGTAACCTTTGTCCACCCTGCGCCCTGCGCTTTGCACTCTTATCCTAAAGTTGTTCGAGCACAATGGGCTTTAGTTTGCTCTGAATCCGTTTGGGGTCAAAAACTTCATCAAAGGTGTAAACATCGCGAAAGTCGTCGAGGTCGTCTTCTTCAGTTTTGCGCATGAGGCCTGCCTCTACGAGCGAAAAGACAATACGGCCAAAGTCAACTGTTTGGGTAATGCCCCAGTGTTCAAGAACCGCACGGGCCAAGGGGCCGTATTGTTCGCGGGCATAGTCTGCGGTGCCCCAGGCAAGTTCTGGGCCGCTTACATGGCGACCCGATTCGGGAGCCGAGGCACGATTGAGTGCTCGAACCGTATAATCCAAAGCGGCAAAGATAAAGAGATAGGCTTCGCGTTTATACAGGCCTTCGCTGTCCGCCAAGGTTTCGATTTTTAATAAGAAGTCGTCTTGCATGGCTCACTATTAACAAGTGAAGGGGAGACTTACCACTTAAAAAACAGAGGTTCGGTTACAGACCTTAAGTAATTGAGGAAAAGGGGAAACCATTATTTTATGCGAGATTCACACCTTATCCTGCTTCATTACTTATGTTGTGGCATATGATGTTCTGGGCTGTAAATTTTTGGCATAGCGTGTTTTATTCTTCAGTCACTGCAACGGGTTGGTTTTGTATAAAGGCCGTGACAATGGTGCCGCTGTTGCGATCAAGCAGTGCTAGGAGTTGTTCGCGTTTTTGCTCGAACTCTGCCATAAATTCACTGGGCAGTGGTTTGCCTGTGGGGCGGTTGTTGTCTGCACTGGGTTTGACCAATTTATACTTGCCCTTGGTTGTGGCATAAAAATTAAAGTGTAAATGAGGGCCCGTTGCCCGGCCTGTTGCACCGACATAGCCGATGGTTTGTTTTTGTTTTACTTTTTTGCCTTGCCGCAGCCCACGAGGGAATTTGCTCAAGTGACCATAACCTGTCTTGTAGCCATTTTTGTGTTTGATTTCAACATAGTTGCCCAACGCGCCTTTTGGACCCACAAAAGAGACAATCCCATCGGCAATAGCCCAAACTGTGGTGCCGTGTGGTGCCGCATAGTCAATGCCGTGGTGAGGTATATATTTTTTAAGAATGGGATGGAGGCGGCGTTGGTTAAAACCAGAGCTGATGCGTGTGAAGTTAAGCGGCTTTCTCAAAAAGAGGCCTTGCAGGGAGCCGCCTTTTGCATCGTAATAATCTTCTTTGTCGTCGGCAGCTGTATAGAGAAAGGCTTGGTAGGTCGTGTCATTTTTTGCACTTGTGTACTGGGCGCCTAAAATCTCACCGTATCTTACAAAGTCACCCGTTTCATTGTAGAGTTTTTCAATGGCAAATGCAAAGCGGTCGGCAGGATAACAATCGTTGTCAACATCTATATAGGCTTCAAAAATATATTCAAGTTTGTAAATAAGCAGTGGACTTTCATCAGTTTGTGCAAGTGCATTCCAAATGGAGTCTTCTATGCGTTCTGAGATGACGACCACCTCACGATGAAGCGGGATCTCTTCTTTCCACGCCTTGAGTTTGTTGCCCGTCCGTTCGGCGAGAAAACGGCGTTCGAGGTCACCACGCTTGATATATTCAAATTTGTGTAAAACACCTAAGGTATCAAGCGTGATCGCATATCGATCGCCACTTTGGACAAGATTGGGGTTAAACTCTGTTCGGGGGATATGTTTTCGCAGGATGGGTACGAGTTCGAATATTTGCTGGCGCGAAATACCTTCCCGTATCAGTGCCTCAGAGAAGTTCTCACCTCTTTGAATCCGGCCATCAATCTCTGCCCATTGGGATTGGGGTTCTGGCTCAGAGTTTGGTGGGGCTGGCAAGATGAGTGCTATTCCAACTGAGTCGGCGGGTGCAGTGGTTTCAAGAGGCACTTCGGTATTTTCTTCAGAATCGGAACCGCCATTTAGACCAAAAAGCGCACCCACAGATAAAAGCATACAGAGAAATATCCAGCGTCGGGGTTTGCGCGATTCAGGTTTTGTTGGACGGCTCGTGTAGTCGTAAATAGGCATTTGGACTCATGCGGCAAAAGGGGCGCTTGCAGGCGCCCCATAATTTCACGTAACTCATTGTTCTTTATTGAATACCGACCAAATTATAAACCAAAAGCAATGGGCTGTCAACCCCATTTTTGACCTTGCCAAGAATTGGGCACTTGGTTAATGTAGAAGGCAAGAGAAGATGAGACCCATTTAGGCGATCAGATTAGAGGTAAGATATATGGCATTTGCAAATGAGGATTCAATGGATAATGGGAAAATAGAACTTAAAGGACTGTTTCCTGGTGAGTTAGATCTAATCGTAACTAAAATGGGGATGGCCAGCTATCGCACGCGTCAGTTGGTTGATTGGCTCTATAATAAAGGCGTTACGCAATTTGATGATATGACAAACCTATCGAGAGCTGTGCGACAGCAATTGGACGAAAATTTCACCATTTTGGATTTGAGTGTTGTTGGGGAAGTGAAGACAGCATCTGAAGATACGGTCAAGTTTCTTTTTGCATTACCAGATGGACGGCGCATTGAAAGTGTGTTGATGTGGGAGGGCAAACGACGCACTCTGTGTGTGTCTTCTCAGGTGGGATGTCCTTTGGACTGCCATTTTTGTGCAACTGGCAAGATGGGGCTGATTCGCAATTTAAATGCTGCAGAGATTGTAGACCAAGTACTTTATGGGCAACGTTTTTTGCGGGCGCGTGGTGAAGAGTTGACCAATGTGGTGATGATGGGCATGGGCGAGCCCCTGTTGAATTTTGATCAGGTACTTCGCGCTATTCGGTTAATGAACTTAGACAATGGTGCTGCCATTGGTATTCGTCGAATTACCCTATCAACTGCAGGGCATGTCCCGGGTATCCAAAGATTGTCTAAAGAAAAATTGAAAATTGGGTTGGCGGTGTCGCTTAATGGCACAACCGATGAACAACGCACACAGATTATGCCCATAAATAAAAAGTGGCCTATTTCAACCTTGTTGGCGGCGGTAAAGGACTATCAAGAGTATATCAGCCGTAGAGTCACGATTGAGTATGTGCTGTTGCATGGATTAAATGATTCGGCTGATGATGCCCATCGTTTGGTTGATCTCTTACGCGATATCTCTTGTAAAATCAATGTGATCCCGTGGAATCCTATTGAGGGTGGCGCGTATGAAAGGCCTCCACAACAAGCGATTGATCACTTCGTGAGGATTGTGACCGACGCACAGTTAACTGCTACGGTGCGCTACAGTAAAGGGGACGATATTGGAGCCGGGTGTGGACAATTGTACCAAGAATTGCAGACGGTGGCCTAAATGTCTTTTGCGATTCCCTCTTGAATTATTTCCAAAGAGGTGTTATAGTTGAACTTACCACGAATGATATGATACATGGCGAACACGGATAATGATTGATAGTTGACGGCTTAAGATAGATGTCCCCACATCTTCCTATTGGAGCCAACGTCGCCATGATTGTATCGCCTCTTTCTCCCTCGCATTGTTGACCAAAGGGCCTGATTTTATGGAGCAATTTGTTATTGAAGGTGGGCAAAAGTTGTCGGGCACGGTGGTGCCTGCAGGCAACAAGAATGCGGCTCAACCATTGTTGGCAGCCACTTTATTGACCGACGAACAAGTGGTATTGAAGAATGTGCCACAAATTGGTGACATTGCTTGTTTTATTGAAATTCTGCGTGATTTAGGGGTTTCAGTTGAAGAGACAGGGTCGCATGAATTGACAGTGTGTGCGGCGGGTTTGCACAAAACGTCTCTTCGTGCCGATTTGTGTCGCAAGGTACGTGGCAGTTTTATGTTTGCTGGGCCTTTATTGGCTCGCCACGGGCAGGCTGTTATTCCGCGCCCGGGTGGTGATCGGATTGGTCGCAGACGCGTTGATACGCATCTGATTGCCCTAAGCAGTTTGGGTGCCGATATTCACACCAACCACATTTATGGGTTCAAAGCACCCAGAGGTCTTAAGGGTGCAGACATTTTATTGGATGAACGCAGTGTAACGGGCACGGAAAATGCCGTGATGGCCGCGACATTGGCTAAAGGACAGACCATTTTACGGAATGTGGCGTCAGAACCTCATGTGCAAGAATTGTGTCAGTTGCTTAATAAAATGGGTGGGCAAATTTCGGGTATCGGTACAAATGAGCTGACGATTGATGGCGTGGATAGTTTGCATGGCGCAACACATACGATTGGCCCAGACTATATGGAAGTGGGCAGTTTTATAGGGTTGGCTGGGGCAACCAATAGTGCTATTCGGATTAAAGATGCAGCACCCGAGAATATGCGCAAGAGTCTGATGGTGTTTCGGCGGCTGGGGTTAGACGTTGAGGTAGATGGAAACGATTTGGTTGTGCCTGAGTATCAGAAACTCGAAATTTTGCCAGATGTGGGAGATGCGATTCCTCGCATTGACAATGATCCTTGGCCAGGTTTCCCCCCAGATTTGATGAGCATAGCCATTGTGTTGGCCACACAAGCTCGGGGAACGGTACTGTTTTTTGAAAAAATGTTTGAACAGCGTATGTATTGGCTAGATCGCTTGATTGATATGGGTGCCAAAATCATTATCTGTGACCCACATCGCGCTGTTGTTGTTGGCCCGTGCAAGTTGTATGGTGAGCAGTTGACAAGCCCAGATATTCGTGCAGGTATGGCACTAATTATTGCGGCACTTTGTGCAGATGGACAAAGCGTGATCAGCAATATTGAGCAAATTGACCGAGGGTATGAAAATATCGATGCTCGGTTGCGATCCTTGGGTGCACAAATAGAACGTGTGGTTGTAGAGGATTAGGCAACTCAAGAATCTACGAATCTAGAGACACAAGTTGTGTCGCAACTTGTGATTCGCTTTTTAGGTATTCTCAATGTGATGGTTTATGATCATGCCCGTCTGGGTGCATTAGAGATTGTGCGTACATTGCAAGGGCGTGGGTTTCGCGCATTGTGGGCTGGTGGGTGTGTGCGTGATATGCTTTTGGGGGTTGTGCCTCAAGATTATGATATTGCAACAAATGCGGATCTCCATGAGGTGATCGGCATTTTTCCAAATGCGCGAGAAGTTGGTGCGCATTTTGGCGTTGTGGTGGTGCAACTGGGAGATCATATTTATGAAATCGCTCGTTTTCGGCGAGATGTGGGGTATTCAGATGGCCGGCATCCAGATCGTGTGGAATTTACCGATGAGGTAGAAGATGCACGGCGACGCGATTTTACAATAAATGGTATGTTCTATGACCCCGTGGCCGACCAGGTATTGGACTATGTTGATGGACGGATCGATCTAGATCACAAGATCATCCGCTGTATAGGAGATCCGAAAGTTAGATTTGAAGAAGATCGGTTGCGATTGTTGCGGGCAATTCGGTTTGGGTGTAGGTATCATTGGCCCATTGAAGAATCAACGCGCAATGCTATTGTTGAGCTAAGTGGTGGTATCTTAGCCGTGAGTTGGGAGCGTATTCGGGAAGAGTTGTCGAAGATCTTGACCGAAGGGGGGGCTGCTCTTGGGGTGCGCTGGTTGATCGATTGGGGATTGATGGGGCATGTGATACCCGAAGTTTTGGAAATGGATGGTGTGCCACAACCACCAGAATATCATCCCGAGGGTGATGTTCTGACGCATACGTTGCTCATGTTGGATTTGTTAGAACGGCCTTCGGTTGAATTGGCAATGGCCACTTTGTTACATGATGTTGGTAAACCACGTACATTTGAGATACTGGATCGCATTCGTTTTAACAATCACCCCAAGGTGGGGGCAAAGATGGCCGAGGCTATCTGCCGGCGATTGCGTTTTTCAACTGAGCAGATCTTACATATTGTGTCGTTGGTTTCTGAGCATCATCAGTTTATGCATGTGCGCGAAATGCGGCGCAGTAAGTTGGTGCGGTTTTTGCGGGATCCTTATTTTGATGATCATTTGGCATTGCACCATGTAGATTGCATGTCCAGTCATGGTATGTTGGATAATTATCATTTTTGCAAAAATGAGCTGGAAAATTTAGAGCCCGAGCGCCTGCGGCCCTTGCCCTTGGTTACGGGTCACGATCTTGTTGCTTTGGGGTATGATCCTGGTCCTTTGTTCAAAGAGGTTTTAACGGCTGTTGAAGATGCCCAACTTGAAGGTTCGGTGCAAAAACGTGAAGATGCATTGGTTTTGGCAAAACATTTGTTTGACGCGTCCGTATAGTTTGTTACAATGTGGTCGATATAATTAAAGATTGTTGCAGGTTTGAGATATAGGCTCCATCCATTTAATGTTGTCAAAGAGGCAAGTTATGGCAGATGAAGATATGATGGAAATGGATGAGTTGGGAGAAGATGAGGAAGAAGACTCTGCTGGAGGGGGTAATCCACTTCTGAAGTATCTCCCAATGATTGGTATTGTGTTGGTAGTGCAGATTGTGATTGTTTATTTTGCGGTGCAGTGGTTTACACCCGATATGCCTGACGAGGCAGATAGCGCCGAAACCGCAGAGCAAGCACCAATTGTTGTGGAAGAAGCTGCCAGTGACGCTGGAGGCGGTGAGGGAGGTTTTGAACCTCCTCCGACGACTGTTTTAACCATTTTCGAGAAGCTTGATATTATTGTGGTGAATCCGGCAGGAACAGATGGTCTCCGTTTTATGAGTGTCCAAGTGGCTTTGGGGTTATCGGACGTCAAAGTGGAAGAGTATATTACCAAAAATAACATGGTTCCACGGATCTATGATAGGTTGGTGTCTATCTTATCCAGCAAAACAATTACCGATGTAGATCCATCGCGGCACCCGCAACTAAAAGACGAGATCAGAAAGCGTTTAAATCAGATTTTGGGCGAAAATGCCGTTCTGGAGGTTTATTTTCAAAGTTTTGTGCTTCAATAGGAACTTCTGGTATGGTCGTGCGTATAAGAGTTAACGACTTCGGACGCGTTCAGCGGTCAATTAGGGGTGATACTCTTTTGACCGCTGTTTTTATGCTATTAGGAGAGAGAAGGTAAGAGATGATATATTCGATCTATATTGTCATGGGGCTGTTGTTATGGCCCTTGTCTGGTGGTGCGACAACGGTCAAATCCTTTGCATTTGATGGGCTTTGTGAAACGGCACAGGCTATTGTTCATGTGAGGTGTTTGGAAAAGCAGAGTCGTATCATGCCAGACAGAGAGGGTGTATTTACACAATTTCGTTTTGCGGTGATCGATGTTATAAAAGGAACAACAGAGGATGAGATCGCGTTGGTATTGCCTGGGGGTAATTTCAATGGACAGCATACGGAAGTACCAGGCATGCCACAGTTTGTGCCTGGCCAAGAAACCGTTTTATTTTTGAGCGAGAAAGATGATTATGGTTCACCTTGGCCTGTTGGACTTGGTCAAGGTTGTTATGGTGTCACGGTTGGAAGTAATGGTATTCGGCAGGTGGTTTTTGAGAGACACAATCCAATCGACCCTACATTGCGAACAAAACCAATTGTGCAAACGAAGGTTTCACTAAAAACTTTTATGGATACCATTCGTGGTGTTATACAGGTAGAAGCCATAGATAAAATTCAAACGCAATAATGTCTGTGTGTAAGTGGTGCAGATCGCGAAATTAAAGAGGCCCTGAGCTTTACAACTTGATTTTGAAATTTAGGCCAATTGAAGCCTTATGAAAAGAGTGGCGTTTTTCGGTTAATAACCGGAAAACGCCACTCTTTTTTGTTCTTTCTTATCCGCTAGATGTTGAATCGTGCTTCAATCCGCGGAGTAGACTGAATCCCAGGAGCAACAATACCAGGGCGAAGGGCAGGCCGGTGATGATGACGGCGGTTTGCAACGCCTTTAATCCCCCTCCTAGCAGGAGCACGGAGGCAACGATCCCTTCCATTGCAGCCCAGAATATGCGCTGGATCGTGGGCGGGTTGGGATGGCCGC
>JBLHJX010000070.1:0-20873 GCA_047619225.1 Candidatus Latescibacterota bacterium | reverse complement strand
AACGCCAGAGATGGGGCTGTCTGCCCAATCGGCGGTGTCGAAACCCAATTCGGTGGCTGGTGGTCCCCAGTGGGCTTTGCCAGAGAGGTGGGTGCGATAGCCTGCTTCGCGCAGTTGGCCTGGTAGAGTGGGCCAGGGGAGGGGGGCTTGGGCGTTTTGTAGGGCACCGTGGTTTTTGGGTTTGCGACCGGTGATGACGGTGCGGCGGGCGGGTACGCAGACGGGGCAGGCAGAATAGGCACTGCGAAAGCGTACGCCCGAGGCGGCCATGTAGTCAAGGTTGGGGGTTTGTAAAACGGGATGGCCTTCGATGCCGAGGCAATCGCCGCGTTGTTGATCGGTCATGATGAATAGGATGTTGGGTTGGTTGTTGGGCATGGTGGCTCCTATTGGGTTCTTATTCTTGTGATAAGTGGCTGATGCAAATGGCCGAGGCGGCGGAGACATTGAGTGATGTGACTGCGCCTTTGGGGGCAATGCGGCAGAGGGTATCACATTTGTCGCTGGTGAGGCGGCGAATGCCAGTTTCTTCGTTTCCGAGAATGAGTAACCACGGTCGGTCGGGTTTGATGGTTTGTAAGTCTTGTTCGGCGTGTTCTGATGTGCCCAGTATCCAGAGGCCAGCTGCTTGGGCTTGATCAAGGGTTCGGCTGAGGTTGGTCACGAGGCTAAATGGGACGTGTTCAATACCGCCAGAGGCAACGTCAAAAGCGGTGCCGCTTAAAGGGGCCGAGCGATCTGTTGTGATGATGATGCCACGTGCGTTAAAAAAGGCGGCGGTGCGAAAGATGGCGCCGACGTTTTGGGGGTCTTGCACGGTGTCGAGGGCCAGCCAAAGGCCATTGGAGACGTTGCTGAAGAGGTCGGACAAATCGACACCGGGGTGTTCTTTGACGACGGCTTCTGCGCTGCTGGTGCGACCGGGGTCTTGTTTGCCACGTTGGCCTCTTTGACCCCGCCGAGTGTCTTGTCTGACCTGTGCTTGTGTGATGCGAATGCCAACGGCTTCGGCTTCTTTTTGCACTTGGGTCCAGGCATCACCGGCTTGTTTGGTTGGCAAGCGAATTTCGATGATGTCTTGGGCGCGTTTTTCGAGTGTGGCTAAAATGCTGTGTGGGTTTTTGAGATAGATGGGCACGTGTTTCTTTCTATGAATAAGTGAATGTTATTTCTTTTGTGAAATCTAAATGGCGAAAATATCAATTTTCTTTTGTGGGCATTGGATGGGGTGTTTCTTTGATGCGAAAGATGAGTGTGACGGGTGTGTCGTTTTTAAGTGAGACATTGGGGCGAATGCGGAACTGCGTGTTTTTTTGAACGTAGTCTCGCACCGTATATGCTGCATTGCTGATTTTTCCACCCGGGCAACTGTAGAGGCACACGCCACATCCCGAATGCCACTGGCTTTGATTGGCAAGGTGCCCTCCAAAGCGAAAGTCAAATCTACGACCGCCAGTATCTGTGATCATGTCTGAGAGTGGTTGGGGGGCTTCCTGATTGGGCCATTGGATGTCAATATCAATGGGTGTTCCTGTGACGTGTTGGTCGGGTGCAGGATGTTTGGGATTGTTGCGTTGGTCCCATGTGTCGAGGTTGAGTTCATTGCTGGGTTTGGCACCGATCTGGATGAGTGCATTGTGCAGGGCGCTGTCGGAGACGGTTGTGGTAAAAAGTGCGTTGGAGGCGGCACGCCCTTGGTTCCAGACGAGCAGGTGATAACCGGACATCGGGTTCTTTTGATTGTCGAGGCCTTGAAATTGATCGGGGTGTGCGATTGCTTGCACGTGCACTTCTTTTTTATTGGAGATAATATACAAGGCCTCGGTAGCGTACGGTTGTGAATACGCGCCCATGAAAAGAATCAACAGCATTTGAATTTTTACGTTTAAGGTGTTCATGTGCTATTTCGCCTTTATTGGCGGTTGGCAACCATTTCACCGGGCAGGCGATATTCATATCGCCCACAAAGCAGGGCTTGGGTATCGGTGTGTTCGGGACGTTTGCGTGCGGCGAGAGCATCGCCTTTTTTCCTCTTTGATTGGTTTTTATGTGTCTTTGCTTGCGACGATAAAATCATCCGTGGTGGTTGACCACGCGTATTTGGTTTCGATTTCGCGAATGGCAATTTCGGTGGCGGTGAGTTGGTCAACGGAGTCGTGAAATTCAACGCCAGTTGTGGCGTCGCGTAATAAGATCACATTATATCCTTTTTGACACGTGGATATGAGACCGTAGTCGCGATTGATGACACACCAGTTGGTGGCAAATCCGGCATAAAACACGTGGAGGATTTTGCGTTCGCTTAAAGTTTGGTGTAGTTGTTCACCTGTGGCAATGATGGGTTCATCTGGTAAGGGTTTGGAGAGGTCGGAGATTTTGAGTTCGGTTATGTAGCGGGCGTGGGCTTCGTCGAGGCGGGGTTCTTTGTTGCGGCCAAATTCGTTTGGGCGGTAGAGGCCTCGGAAATCAGGTGGGGGCCATTGTTGTGGTGGAGAATTTGTAGGTGTTTGTGTGGGTGGCATATTTTCGGGGTGATGGCTTTCGACGACGCGTGGTGAGGGTGCGTGGATGACTGTGACACCGGCGTTGCGGGCTGCTTCGAGTAGGGGGACGATTTTTTGTTGGGTGATTTGGGTGGCACGGTTGAGCCAGGAGTCGATGTAGTGTGTGCTCCACACGTCGACCAGTACGAGGGCGGCTTGTTCTGCGGGAATGGGGAGTGTTTTTTCGATGAAGTGGAAGTTTTTTTCATTGCAAGGTGTGTTTGGGTCTGTGTAGACGCGGTAGTATCGGGCGGGGATTTTGAGTGTTTTCATGGGGTCTTCCTATTTTATGGGTCTGTAGACAATGGCATGGTATAGGTCATTCTTGACGTAGTCTAACTTTTGGGCGAGGTTGGCAGAAATGGTATTGGCGGCACTCCAGTGGGGATTGATGTTGTGGTCTAAGCAGTGGGCGATGAGTGTGGCACTGGTGCAGGTGGCAAGGCCTTTTTGTTGGTGGTCGTCGTGGGTGTATATTTGGACTTCGATGCCGTGGTTGGTGTTGGTGTAGGCCACAGCGACAGAGGCGATTTGGTCGTTTTGTAGGGTGCAAAATCCGATTCCGTTTTTGAGTAAGATTTCTGCGTTGGTATAGGCTGTTTCGGTATATTCACTTTCTGCGTATTTTTTATTGAACGGTTGAATTCGGTAGCCTTCGGGAATCTTTTGAGCCAGTTTGTGAACGTGGTTTCTGTTTAATTGTTTAAATGAGAATCCGGTGCGTAAATAGGTGGAACAGTGTTCACCGAGGAGGTCAAGAATGCGGTTTTTCCAAGTATCTGTTTCGGTGATGAGGAGCCCTCGGGGGCTGGTTGTGATGAGTTTTTCGGCAAGCGGGTGGTGTGGGTCTCCTGCAAAGAGTTTGAAGGCACCGAGTTGCAGTCGGGCGATTTGAGGATTGTTTTCTGAATCGGAAAAGGCTTGACCATAGGGTTGTTCGAGAATAGCATCTATGATCACGCGCTGGCGAATATGGCGTTGGAAGAGAGGTGCAAGTGTGGCGCGTTTTTCGAAAGGGATTTCAATCATGTTTTCGGGCAACTATTTGGATCAGGGGTGGAGAAAATAGAAATGTGCCCTTGGGTGAATTTTGCCATTTGATACAGGGTTTGTGTATCTTGTGCCCAAACTTCGTGTTGTTGTGACAGGCGATTTGTTTCATCCTCTTCTACACCTAATATATAGGTTTGGCTCATATGTTCTCACTTGCTTTGCTGGTTGTTGTCATCTTCGCGGCTGTTACGATTGTTTTTTATACGCTGCGCAATGGTATTTCACCGATGCCAACGGGGGGACGTGTGAATCGGGTTGTATTGGATGTTTTGTCGGACGTAAACCCCAATGGACGTATTGTTGAGCTGGGTTCTGGTTGGGGTACCTTGGCTTTGGGCATTGGTAAGCGTTTGCCCAAGTGCTCTGTCGTTGGATATGAAAATTCTCCGGTGCCTTACTTTGTCTCACACTTGTTGCGTGTTGTTTTGGTTGGGGCGAATGTTGTTTTTGATCGTGTGGATTTTTATAGGGTGGCGCTTTCAGACTTTGATGTTGCTGTGTGTTATCTTTATCCTGGCGCAATGGAGAAGTTGCGCGAGAAGTTTGCTTCTGAATTAAGACCTGGCACCTTGGTGGTCAGTCATACTTTTGCTGTTCCCGGTTGGGAACCCGAGCGTGTTGTTGAGGTGTCGGATTTGTATCGAACGAAGGTGTACGTTTATCGGGTTTGAAAGCGTTCTGTTATTGACTTTGAAAGGTGTCACTTCGCGGAACACGCGTGGGTGATTCGGGTTCTATTTTTAATGTTTTGATCACGGGGTGCGTGCCTGCACCGTAGTCGTAGACAAGACGCCCGCCGGTGTAACCCGAAGCACCGACCAAAATAGCAACGCCAATTGCAAACAAGAGGTAGATGTATTGGACCGTGCCGGTGAATTGTTTTTTAAAGGTGAAGTGCGTGCGTATTAAGGTGAGGAGGACGGCAATGATTGCGGTGGCGGTGCCGAGTGTGTCGTGCCAGTCCAGATCGTCATAGATGCCTGCAATATGGTGGGCTGTGTCGGCAACGTGATCGCCTGTGAGTGCCGCAAGAATAGACATGAATGCACCCAACACAAGGAGCAGGAATCCGGTGCGTAAAAAGAGATCGCGCTTTCCAAGGATGCCAATGGCGTCGCAAATAGCACCGACAATGAGCAGGGCGATGGGAAAATGAATGAGGAGAGGATGGAAGTCCAAGTGATACTCCACAGAAGAGAAAGTTGATGAGGTTGTAAAATAAGGAAAATATGGTTTCTACAAAGAGAAAACAGGCGTGGGAGAATGCTCCCACGCCTGTTTTATTTGTTGGATTGAATTTCTGGTGTCACTTGTGCGACAGATTGATTACCCTACAAGGGATAAGATAGCTTTTCATTTGAACTTCTACAAGGATGGTTTCAATGGTTGATCGATTGAATATTCTGTTTATGCATTCACACAACACAGGCACGTTTGTAGAGCCTTATGGGCACGCGGTACCTACGCCCAATCTACAGCGATTGGCAGAGGAAGGGGTGCTGTTTCGCAAAGCGTTTTCAACAGCGCCAACGTGTTCTCCGAGTCGGGCGAGCTTTTTAACGGGAATGTACCCGCATTCGTGTGGGATGCTTGGTTTGGCGCACCGTGGGTTTTCAATGGTGAATTACGATTGGCACATTGCGCGGGTGTTGAAGGCGAATGGATATTTTACAGCCACCTCGGGAGTGGAGCACACGGCACCTGATTTGGACAGCATTGGGTACGACACGATTTTATCGGGGTTGGATACCAATTACCCCGACCAACCGAATCAAGTTGATCCGGCTGACGCTGTGGTCGATTTTTTAAAGGACGCACCTGGTCAACCATTTTTTATCAATTTGGGTTTGAACGAGACACACAGGCCTTTTCACGACGCCGAGCCAGAGACCTATCCTTCCGAACGTGCACAGTTTTGTGTGCCACCGCGTCCGTTGCCCGATACACCCGAGACCCGTGCCGATACGGCTGACTTTAAAGCGTCGGCACGAATTATGGACGACGCGTTTGGAAGGGTGCTCAAGGCATTGGATGAAAATGGTTTGCGGGAGAATACACTGGTGTTCTGTTTTGCCGATCACGGCTTGCAGTTTCCGCGCAATATGTGCAATCTCACCGATCACGGGTTGGGTGTGTATTGTGTGGTGCGTGGACCGGGTGGGTTTGAAGGTGGCAAAGAAGTGAATGCGTTGGTGAGTTTGATGGATTTGGTGCCAACAGCTTATGAGGTAGCGGGCATTTTGCAACCCGATCACGTAGAAGGTTTGTCTTTGGTGGGGTTGGTAGATGATGACGAGGATGATATTTTACACGACGCGATTTTTGGTGAGGTGAGTTACCACGCGGCTTATGAACCGATGCGGTGTGTGCGCACCGAGCGCTACAAATATATTCGCCGTTACGACGGCCGCGAGAAGTTGGTGCTGCCCAATACAGACGACACGCCGACAAAGGCGTTTTTGCTCAGTCAAGATTGGGAAGCCCAACTGCGCGACCAGGAGATGTTTTTCGATTTAATGTTTGATCCCGACGAAGCGCACAATATTGTGGACCGAGCGGACGTGGCCGACGTGGTCGCTGATCTTCGGGGACGATTGGACGCGTGGATGGAATCGACTAATGACCCGCTTTTGCCCAACGGAAACGTGTCTGCTCCCCGTGGCAGCCGTGTGAATGATTCAGACGGACGCTCGCCCAATGAGCCGCCCGATGTAATGGATTAGGTTACTGAACGGGTTTACAACGCGTTAAGAGGGTGGTCGAAAAGCCACCCTTTTTATTTTATAAAAACATGTTTCTGTAAACTTATTAAAATAAATAATTGTTTTTAATTGGTTTAGTAAATTTTAAAAAATGTTTTATGGAGTTGTTGAAGCTTGCAGAAGAAGCCGTAAGTGCGGGTGTAGAAGTAGAGATTCGGGAATATGCCGCTTAGGTGATCATTCCGCTCTTCCCATATTCAGATATCAAGTGTGATGAAGCTCCAATTTTTTATTGGAGCTTTTTTATTCCATTTACTCAAGCACGGACCCCGTGCCACTACGCCACTGGAATTCACGCAGGCAATTTTATATTGCCCCTAAAGCGTATCCACCACACTGGGCGAAAACGCACCCAAGCTGTCACTGATAGAGGTCGTGGTCCGTAAGGCGTCTTTGCTGAGAGCACCCAATACAGCCGTTGAATCGAGCAAACCTAAACCTGCATTCGATGCTTGCGGTGTTGCCGTGTTGTTGGGCGATAAGATGTGGCCCGATGCAAAGACAATCAAACAGGCCATGGCCATGCCAAATGCCGCTTGATACATGGGAATGCGAAACTGGAATATGTCACGCAGGTTACCGAGCGATTTTTTGCGCGGTTGCATGGTGGCGCGCACACGTTGTTGAATCGCCGCGTTGGGTGTGAGGCCACCCGATGTGGGAATGGCCATATGTTGGTTAAGCAGGGTTGCCATTGTTTCCGATGCCTCTTCTGCGGGTAATTGAAGATGGTCCAACTCATTTGCCATTTTTTTCATATACACCTCTCACCACTGTAAGGATTGTGTTTCTTTAATTTTTGAGCCAATTTTTGTGTGGTATAAAACAGCCGTGATTTTGTCGTGCCTTCCGAACAGTTGAGCTGAGCACTGATTTCTTTAATGGATTGGCTTTCTTGGTGTCGCAATAAAAATGTGGTTTTGTGTTCGGGCGATAAATCCGATAGGGCTTGAATCATGGCTTCTTCAAAGGTGTGATGATCCAATGCTTGTTCAATGGGATGATCGTCTCCAATGTGTTCCGATAGCAAATCCATGTCGGGTGTGTTGGTGACAATGTTTCTGACGCTTTGTTGCCGATATTCGTTTTTGCACATGTTGTGCGCGACAGTAAAGATCCAACTGGTAAATTTGTTATCCGTGCAAAATCGATCCGGTTTTTCAACAATCTTAAGAAACAAGTCCTGCAAAAAATCCTGTGCCTTCTCTTCGTTTCCACCCAACATCCTGTGAAAATAATACAGCATCCGTTTGCTGTAGCGCCCATATAAGACATCAAATGCCGCCGTGTCTTTCCGCTGAATAGATTTCATCAGCTTTTCATCTGTATACGTGTCGTATTTTCTAAAAAATGTCAGCATACCATCCCGATATGATGGGTTGTCGATGAGTGGATTTCATAGTGTGATACACCTGGTCAGGAGAAAGGTTCAATCTTTTTTAACTTTTTTATTTTGTTAGCTCCGCCACATTCAGATCGATGTGTGCACCTTGCTCTTGGTTGATGTATTTGAGCAGTGCGTGAATAAAGAGCACGATGCCACCCATCTCCATGCCTTCTTCAACAGCAGTCCATAGGTTGTAGGCGAGTGTATTCAAAAGATCTGCATCTTCGTACCAGTCGGTTGACATTTCTACACCTACGGCACCACCTACGAATATGGCGCCAGAGGCCACGAAGAGCCATCGGGTTGAAGCGGGTAGATGCCATAAGAAGCGGAGGTAAAGCAAGCCGACAATGGCGACTATGATGCCTCCTATAATCGCCCATGAGTATTCGACGAGGCCATTGACGGTTTCGTGGAGGCCAGCAATCTCATCCATTGAAAGGAATGCAAAACCCAGTGCGAGACCGTACCAATAACGAACCCAAGGATCTTGATCGGCTTGTTTGCGCTTACCGATGAGGCACAACAATAAAGACGTTAAGAGCAACGCGCTTGCCGAGTACCAGGTGGGGATGGTGTCTTCTTCATCCACATCCCATATTTGTCGTACCAACCAAGGTAATTTTTGCCATTCATAGTGCCAAATTTGGAGCAAGCAGTGAATCGACAAAAGGCCAATCACTGTAATCGTCAAGTATCGAACCCATTTAACGGAAGAAAGGTCTATTTGGTAATACGACTCAGTCTTGATGGCCAACCTCCTTTAACATATGAATGTATTCCATCCTGCATCAGACAATTTCCCCAGTAATCATATGCATGCGGCCCTCTGGGCGGAATGTGACAGGTGGCATGTTGATTTCTTCTCCAGCAATCATCTTGCGCAAAATATCTGCAACACCAGCCACAGCAGGCTCGATGAGTTTTTCTCCCTTTTCTTTGGTGCCCAACGCCGCTGATGGGTTGTCAATGTCGTCTTCGTTAATACGTTCGGGGGCAAGCACGCGCATGGTTGAGGTTTCATATTCGTCGGCATGACCCGGGAGACGTTTGCCTTCCATGACTTCAAAGACCAGGTCAGGATCGTAAACGTCCCAGTAGGACTGGAAATGCAGGTTGATGCCCAGTTTGTCGCGATATTCGTCTATACGACGCATGAGGGGCTTGACATTGCCACCGTGTCCGTTGAGAATGAGCACATTTTCAATACCCGCTCGAACAAGAGAATGGCAAACATCATAAACGTATTCACAGAAAATTTCGGGACGCACAGTGAGGGTGCCTATGTGTTTCATCCAATGTTCAGAAACACCAATGCCAATGGGTGTGGTCACAACCACTTGTGGACATAGGCGTTTGGCAGCTTGTTCGGCCATGTAGGTGACGTGAAGCGTGTCGTGAATCATATGCAAATGTTCTTCGTGTTGCTCTGTAGCTGCAGTGGGCACCACCGCAGCTTTGATGGTGCCAGCCAGTAGACGTTCGCGGAACTCTTTGCGCGTAAAATCACCCGTGAAGACGCGTGTATCGGACATGAGTTACCCTTTCATGAATTATGGATAGCCATAAGAGAAGCAATGGATAGTGAAAATCAAAGGCAATATATCAACGTAAATGAGGTCAGGTAATATGTATCATGGATGATCATAGAGAAAACAATTTAAAGGATGAATCACAAAAACTTGAATATGACTCGCTGGTGGTGTGGGCCGTTGTGCAGTTGGTGTGGCGGTTTAATTTTTTTATCTGCTTACAATAACGCCTCCGAAACCGCATCATGAAATGCAGGCCTCAATCCCTTAATCTGCCAATTATCTCGGGTAGGATGCACCCGATTTGTCAGCAACACCACACCCAAATCGCGTTTGGGATCAATCCAAACAGACGTACCCGTAAAACCCAACGACCCAAAAGATCGTTCAGAAAAATAGCGTCCTGACGAACTCCCACCCGCCGACACCGTATCCCACCCCAAAGCCCACGTGCTCTTGGGCGCAAGATGAGCCCGCTGGGTAAACAACCCGACCACATCCTCAGACAATATACGCACCCCATCCAACATCCCACCACACAACCACATCTGCACAAATCTTCCTAAATCATCTGCCGTTGCAAACACGCCCGCATGGGATGCCACACCACCCATCGCCGCCGCATTTTCATCATGCACCTCACCCCACACCAACCCTTGGCGCAAATTTGTCTTCACTTCTGTAGGCAAAATACGCGGTCTTAAATCCACACTCGGGCAATAACATGCATCTTTCATCCCCAAAGGATCAAACACAAACCGCTGTGCCAATCGATCCAATCGCGCGCCACCCATGGCCTCTAATGCCATCCCCAACAACAAAAACCCCATATCACTATAAGCCGTCTCAGAACCCGGCGCATAAGCCAGTTCCAAATCGCAAACCGCCTGCAAAATGTCTTCTCGCCCAGCATGCTGCTTATACAAATGCACGTGCGCAGGCAACCCACCACAATGCGCCAACACATGCCGAGCTGTCACACCGTCTTTGCCTCCCCCCCCAAATGCAGGCACATATTCCTTTATAGGCGCATCCAAATCTAACTTTCCACGCTCGACAAACAGCGCACACAACGTCGTGGTGACCCCCGCTTTGGTCACCGATGCCAGATCAAACAGATCATCTACCAAAACAGATCGCGCATCCAAATCATACGTATGTTGCCCCACCGCCCACCTTGCCACAACACCCCCACGACGCAACACCAAGCCTACAGCCCCCGGCATCGTCTTTTGAGCCACATGGTTTTCCAATACCACGCGCGCCAAATCCAATCTCTCATCATCAAATTTCAAAGACGCCTCCAAATCCACCATCCTATTTCCCGCCTTGCAAAACAGAGCAAACCGAAATATATTGTCTCTCGTGATCCAACAACATATTATCCAACAAAAAGGAACGCATAATTTATGACAATCCTTATCTTCTTCGCCTTAGGTTTTTTAAGCACCCAAGCGATTCAAGCACAAGAAATCAACCCCCAAGAAGAACACATTGCCAGCATTACCCGTATCGTACGCCATGTCACCAAAGGTGTGATAAGCCCAGATCAAGAAACCCTTACCTCAGAGCAAGAAACCCTCATCACTCAAATTGCGCAACAACTCATACAAGAATCCAAAATTGTGCAAGACGAAAAAATACAAGTGGCAAACAAACGTGATGAACGCGACGAACTAATCACCACAATCATCATCAACGTATCCAAGGGCATCGCCATCATCATTGTCCTATGGGTCCTTCGCGCCATCATTGGCGCCATTGGTCGAGGTTCGGCAGTAGAAAGTGTAGACACCCCACTTGGTGTCATCATCACCACACGCACCACAGACCAAGCCATCACATTGGGCAAACAGATGATCGATCAAAATTTAGCAACAGGGGGAAGCATCACCCCCACCATACACTCGCTCTATAGAAAAGACGACAAAGCCTATGCCGCACCCGAAGCAATGCTCATACTCAAAACCACCAACGAACACCTTAAAGACATCGTCAGCCAAACAGAAACAACCACCGGCGCACCCGAAATCATTGCCCTCTCACGTTCCCTCATTCCCTCATAAGGTCACCATGAAGTATTATCTCATATTGCTGGCCGCGTTATTAACAACCACGGTATCTGCTCAAGACCAGAAAACACAAATCACAAACGTGGCACGCAAACTCATAACCAACACCACAAATATCGAACTCACCGAAGCCAACAGCCGTGTGTCGCCTCAAATTGAACAGCAAGTTCGACACATTGCCGATAGCCTATCGGCAGTTTATCCCCTTGCGGAAACAATGACTCAAAATGAATCTGAGCACAATGCCTTCTCACAAGCTTCCTTATCTTCCAAACTCAAAAATAATCTGCTCACCGGTGGGAGTATATTCTTAGCCTTCCTCATCGTGCATTTTGCCCTTAAAAAATACGACGAAAAAAAGAATGGGGGCAAATCCAACAATATCACAGACATCAACCACGCCATGCGCAATGCACCCTATTTGATTTCCGTAATACTACCCTCACAAACAGAGGCCGAAACGCTTGCGCGTCATCTCATAGCCCAACACCTCATTGCACGAGCAGATATTTTATCCCAACAACAAATAACGCATCCCACAAATACCAAAGGCGTTTTGTTGATCGCACAAACCGTTAAGGGCCGTCTCAAAAAGGTACAAACACACCTGAAAACATACGCCCTCACACCTCTTCCAATCCCCATTCTCAGAGGCCACAAAGACCACCTCCAATGGATCGTCAACACCGCCGACGGCAAAACCTAACAACCACAAAACTGAGAAACCGTTTCCAAATTAGAGGGATTGCTTAAGCCTTTAACCTCCCCTACCTCCTGCCTCCAGTCTCCTACCCTCACTCATAATCCACCGCAAATACCTCCACAAACCGCCCAAAGTGCCATACATAATAAACTGTCCTATAATAAGACCTCGGTTTGCCCTCCCGAGCAGCCCGATCAACAGCCTCTGGCGGATTCACAACAAACAAACGGCTGTCCAATTGAAAACGCACACCCAAGTGCGTCACAAAAGGCGCAAACACCACACTGCCCGTCATCGCATCCACCACACCAAACTGCTGGCACGCATCACCACATGCCCATCGAATCACCGTTTGGCTCCCTGCAAAATTCGGCCCAATTTTTGCCCCTTGAACCAACCGATCTTCAAACCGCACCGCACGCGGATGACTTACCAAATTGACCGGACGGGGTTTATCTCGGTATATCTGATACGCAGGATAATCCTCAAAATGGGGCACACCATATACCGGTTGAGGCGCTTCTGGCATAGGATTGGGCAACGCACACCCCATCAAACACCAAAATAAACACACACCCAAAATAGAATTTCTTGATTTCATATCGTTATTGCTTATTTTAAGGGACCCTGTAACCTTCTTTTCTTGACTGCGTCTAAGAATATAGCCAAAAGTTGGAACGAAATAACAATTAGTGCATTTAAAATTCGATAATGCCTATCTTCCTTTAAGTACATAACTTACAACGCCTACCCTATAACCCGATTTGCTTTGGGAATTCCAGCCAATATGCCATTTCCACTCCCACGCCTTATTTATCTCTCAGTCATTTTCTTCTTCTTGCCCTTCACAGCCTGTTCATTGGGTTCATCTGTAAGCAATATTCCCACCTATACCCTTACCCAAAAAACCTTTTCAGTCACAGTAAAAGCCGCAGGTGCCCTCGAGGCCAAAGTGTCTCAAGCCATCATGACACCACGCACCAAAAATTGGCGACAAATTGAAATAGCCTATATCACGCCTGAAGGCGCATCTGTCAAAAAAGATGATGTGGTGGTTCAATTTGACCCACAAACATTTGAAACCGAGCGGATAAATGCATTGGCCACACTTGACATGGCCCGTGCGGATGCACAAAAAAAAGAGGCCGAACTCACCGCCGAACGCCTCATCCTCGAAGCCAACATGGCAAGTGCAAAAGCCACAGCAGCCATTTCACGCCTTCAAGTAGCCAAACTCGAATTTGTTGCCCCTCGCTTGCGAGAAATTAAACGCCTTGAAATGCAACGCAATGAGCTCAAAACGTCACAGATCAGCCAACGCCTTGCAGGTATTGAGGCCATTCAAAAAGAAGAACGCGCCCACGTACAAATCAAGATCAAACAGGCCGAAAACAAACTTAAACAAGCCGAAGAAACCATACAAAAACTCACCATCAAAGCGCCAACCGACGGCATTTTTGTCTATCAAAACGGTTGGCGTGGCGTCAAACCTCAAGAAGGCAATGCTATGTACCCGGGTGAACCCATTGCCAAAATCCCCAATTTATCTGTCATGCAAATAAAACTTCAAGTTGGCGAGATTGCAGCCCAAAAACTCAAAAAAGACCAACGGGTTGAAATTAATATATCATCACTCGAAAATGCAAAAATAATGGGCAAAATTTCTCGCGTAGCCAAACGGGCCAAGCCTATCCAAAAAGGATCGAAGATCAAACAAGTCGAAGTCATTGCAGAACTCGACACAACACAAGCCAATTTCACCCCCGGTTTGTCTGCAGAGGTCTGTATTTTCACGGGCCAAGAGCAAAACGGACTCGTTGCACCTCTTGAATGTGTTTTTCAAAAAGACAGCCTCGATGTGGTTTACGTAAAAAATGGCACAACATTTGAATCATACCCCATCACCTTATCAGAAAAAAATGCCAACTTTGTCATCATTGAGGGCAACCTCACAGCAGGGGCACAACTGGCATTACGCGAACCGCCCTCAACGCCTTAAACATTGGATTATGGCCATGCACCGTTTGTTGCTCATCTTTCTTTTGGGTCTCGCTGCCTGCGGCAATGCCACAAACTCAGCCGTAGAAACCCACACGCTTTCCCAGGGCAAATTCCTAAGCAGTGTCACTGTCACGGGCGAATTGGAAGCTGTGCAATCTAAACTCATCACAGCCCCCCCCATCAGTTGGAGATTTGGACAACTCAAAATCTCCAAACTGGTAGATGATGGCAAGCAAGTAAAAAAGGGTGATTTGCTTGCACAATTTGACAAAAGCGAGGTCGAAAAAGCCAGCAATGAGGCCAAATCGGACCTTGAAATTGCCGAATCGGAACTGCGCAAGACCCAAGCAAAAAACAAATCGGATATCGAATCTAAAGAAATCGACCTCGAAATTGCACGTATCAACCTCCAAATCACCAAACTCAAACTCGAACAAGCCACATTCAAAGCTGAAATCGACCGAAAACAAGATGAATTTCAGCTTGATGAAGCCGCTATTAACCTCAACAGAGTCGAACAAGAACTTGAAAATCAAAGAAACATTCAACGTGAAGATATCAACAAATTAGAATTACGTGTGCAGCAAGAAGAAACCAAACTCAAAGAGGCCGAACACACCTTGTCCTTGCTTATCATCCACGCACCCTCACCCGGTATTGCAATTATCCGTAGAAATGGGTATACACGGAACAAATTTCAAGTAGACGATCAAACCTATCCGGGAAACGCCCTCATTGGTTTACCCGATTTGAGCAAAATGAAAGCCCTCGTGCAAATCAATGAAATTGACATTGCCAAGGTCAAAATTGGCCAACGAACAATCATCACCCTTGATGCATATTCAGACACAAGCTTCACCGGGAAAATTACCGAAATAGCCACACTCGCACACAACAAATCACGCGAAGAAAAAGTCAAAGTTTTTGACGTCGTCGTTTTGCTCGATGGCCAAGATGACCGCTTATTACCCGGTTTAACAATCAGTTGTGGCATTATCATCGACGAGTTAGACAGTGTTTTGACAGTGCCAAATGCCGCCATCTTTGAAAAAGAAGGTCAAAGCACCGTCTATCGGCAAAAAGGCGGTGCTTTTGAACAGCTGTCCGTTACGCTCGGCGAGGAAAACGACACCCATGTCATTGTTCAAAAAGGCTTAAACGAAGGCGATGTCATTGCCCTTTCTGACCCCACCACGAGCAAAGAAGCCGCATCGGGAGAAAAAAACCAATGAAAAAACGACTCCTTTGCTGTTTGTTCATCATCGCTTGTGGTGAAGACAACCAGCAATACACAACCGTTCAACAAGGTGCCTTTCGTACCACCCTTATTGAAACAGGCGAACTACAAGCCGTGCAATACACCATCAATATTATGCCACCTTTCAATTATAGATATGGCAGACCCAAAATCGCCGACTTAACGACCGAGGGCACCCGCGTTCAAAAAGGCGATGTCGTGGCCCAAATCGAAACATCAGGCGTCATAGCTGAACGGGGCAGGCTTGAGTCTGAAAACTTAATTGCACAATCTGACTTCAACAAAATGCGTGTACAACACGATGGCAAAATCAAAGAATTAGAATCTAAAATACAAAATGCACAATCTTCCTTGCGCCGTGCTACAGTAGACTTAGAACGCGTGCGCTTTGAATCGGAAACACAAAAAGAAATCAAGACCTTGGACTTGCGTATCAAAAACTTGGCCCTTGAAAAGTTACAAAAACAATTGGCCAGCACACATATTCAACAAAAAGAAGATCTACATATTAAACTCGCTAAAATTAACAAAATTGAATCCAACATTATCAAAGCCAACCGTGCCCTTGAAAAATTCACGCTCAGAGCCTCTTCTCCTGGCATTGTCGAATATCGTCAAAATCGCAGCACCAAACAAAAGGTAGCCCTTGGAGACCAGCTTTGGAGTGGCTCACCCATTGTAGGCCTGCCCGACTTAAGCCGCATGAAAGCACTGACCACCGTCAATGAAACCGACATTGAGAAAATTAAAATCGGTCAAAAAGTAGCCGTCAAGCTCGATGCGTTTCCCAAATTTATTTTTAAAGGGGAAATTACCGAAATCGGCCGCGTCAGCCGACGCAAAAGCAAAAATGACAAAAACAAAATTTTTGACGTTGAAGTGATGCTCAACGAATCGAATGATCTGCAACGGCCCGGCATGACGGTCAGTTGTGAATTTTTGATTGCCGATTTTGACAACGCACTCTTTGTCAACAACAACTGCATCAAAAAGGAAAACAACCAATATGTTGTTTACGTCAAACAAGTATGGGGCGTCAAATCCATTCCGGTAAAATTAGGGCCTCGCAATGCCAACAATATTGTCATTTTTGGCGACATCAAACCCGGCGCACAAGTGGCCCTTGGAGACCCAACTTAATGGTTCGCGCAGAACTTATGCGAATGGGCCTTGAAGGTCTGTCTCAACACCGTTTGCGTTCCATTCTCACCATGCTCGGTGTTATTTTTGGCGTGGCCTCCGTTATTGCTATGCTCGCTATTGGTGAAGGTGCCAAACGAGAAGCGCTCAAAAAGTTTAAAGCCTTGGGTGTCAACAACATTATTGTGCGCGACAAAAATTTGAGTGATACAGAACTCGAAGAAGTGCGTGCCAAATTTTCATCGGGTTTGTCAATCGCCGATGCCGATGCCATACGCGACATTGTACCCAGTGCTGTTTATGTAGCCCCACAAACCGAACACGAAATTGACGCCAAACGCAATGACAAGTCGATCAAAGTCACCCTCATTGGTGTAGATAATGCCTATCAAACCATCTTCGACGCCCATCTTGCATCGGGTCACTTTTTAACTTTAGACCATCACAAACGAGAGCTCCGAGTTTGTGTATTAGGTGCCGATGCCGCCCGCGAACTTTTCCCCATTGATGAACCCTTGGGCAAACAAGTCAAACTTGACGACCAATGGTTTGAAGTTGTAGCCGTGATGGCCAGCAAAGCCCTCTTCACAGAAACCGTAGGAGAACTGGCCGCGCGCAATCTCAACCAAGACATATACATCCCCCTGTCGTCATTCTTGCGCCGTTTTAGCAAAAAAAAGGTGCTTGCCAGTCAAATAGACCAACTCACAGTGCAGGTGACCGACTCAGATCGCCTATTAGAAGCCTCTGCAGTCATTCGACGCATCTTAACACGCCGCCATCATAACAATGAAGACTTTGACATTGTTGTTCCTTTTGAACTGCTTAAACAAGAAGAACACGAGCGACAAATTTACAACATGGTACTGGGTTCCATTGCGGCCATCTCCCTTCTTGTTGGTGGCATTGGCATCATGAACATTATGTTGGCAACCGTGCTTGAACGCACCCGCGAAATTGGCATTCGCCGTGCATTGGGTGCCAAACAGCGCGAAATCATGTCCCAATTCTTAATTGAGGCCGTCGGCCTCAGTCTCATTGGTGGCCTTGTAGGTGTCTTTTTGGGTGTGGGTATGGCCTTGTTCATCGACGCCATTGCCGACTTTAAAACAGTCATCTCGCCTCTGTCTGTCATCGCGTCTTTTGGCCTTTCAGGTATCGTAGGCATTTTATCGGGCACTTTTCCCGCTCGCCGAGCCGCACGTGTCAACCCGATTGAAGCTTTACGATATGAATAGCAGTTATCTTTTATCATCCATTTGTTCTTGAGAATTTCCCATGCAATTTCTAATCATCATCCTTTCTTTTTTTATGTGCCAGCCAGCCTTGGCTCGTAACCATCATCTTACTATTGATGAGGCCATTAACCTTGCCCTCCATCAAGGATTTGAAGGCAAACAATCGCAGCTTCAACTGAGCGAAGCACGGCACAATATGGACTTTAGCCAACGTGCGTCAAAAACCAGTGTGGACCTGAGTTTGCAAGCGCCCAATTTTGGAGAACGTGTCACCGCCATTCCACAAGCCAATCAGCTGCCCATTTACAACACGGTGGGCAGTCTTTCCTGGGGCAGTAATCTACAACTCACACAGCCCATTTTATTGACCAATGGCAGACTGACATTAGAATCCGACTTTCGACAACTTCGCGAATCTGTTTTTCAAGAACAAATTGACGCCACTGAACGCAGCAAACGCTTTATAAGCAGCTTAAGCATCCGTTTCAACCAACCACTCTTTGTTCCAAATCAACTCAAGCTCAACCTTGAACGTGCACAATTGCAACTGACACGTTCACAACAAACATTCACCAGTTCACAACTCAATATCGTTTATGACGTCACGCGTTCTTTTTATAACACCTACAGCGCACAACGCCGCCAAGAGATTGCCAAGGACGCACTTGCCCAACAAACCCAATCAGCTGAATTGGCTCAAAAAAAATATGAAGCGGGCCTCATTCCAGAAGTCGAGGCCTTACAAATGGAAGTGGCTCTGGCTCGTAGCCGCAACCAATTGTTACAAGCCCAAGGCAACTTTACCCGACAGTCTGATGCACTCAAATTAGAATTGGGTTTGTCATTTGAAGACAGCATTCAAGTGGAAGTCAACCTTGAACTTTCTGCTTTTGAAATTGACGGAGACCTTGCTATCTCTCACGGGCTTCGACACCGCGCCTCTCTACACCAAAGACAAATCAACCACCGCTTAGGCGAAATCGCACTCAAAGAAGCGCGCGCACAAGGTGCCATTCGCGGTGATTTCTCTGCCTCATATGAGCGCACAGGCATTGGCAGCGATCAATCTGAAACAGTCTCATCACGCGACCTCTTCGACGTCAGTTGGGACGACTTACGCCGTCGCCCACGCAACTTAGGGCTACAGTTGCGGCTCACAGTTCCATTGTGGGACTCAGACCTTAACCGCGCGCGTGTTGCACGTGCCCAAACCCGCTTGGACCAATCACAACTCGATTTAGAAAATCAACGCCAACAAATAATGCTCAGCATTCGCAGCACCATTGTCAGCCTGCGAGAAAATCAGAGCCGTTTGGATGTGTTAAAACAAAGTGAAGACGTCGCCAAACGCAGTTATGAAATCAACCTTGCACGCTTTGAAAATGGCAACATAACAGCCCAGGAGCTCACCCGTACACGCGATGATCTCACACAAGCACGCCAAACCTATCTCGATGCTTATATCCAATATCAAATTGCCATCGCCGACCTCAAACGCCAAACCTTATACGACTTTGAAAACAACAAAAGCTTAACAGAGGAATAAGCAGGGCAAGCGTGAAACGGCAAACCGTATCAACTATGGGTGGACGGGTTCATCTCTCCTCCTTCTTCTCACTTCTTTCTTCTTATCTGATCTATGGTTATCGACCTCAAAAACATCACCAAAACTTACCACCTCGGGACCCAAGAGGTACCCGTTTTGCACGGCATCGATTGCCAAATTGCGCAAAACGACTACGTGGCCATTATGGGCCCATCGGGGTCGGGTAAATCCACATTGATGAACATTATCGGATGTCTCGACACATGCTCATCGGGCACCTATATGCTCGATGGTGAAGATGTCAGCAATCTCAGCGATGACCGTTTGGCCGAAACACGCAACGCCAAAATCGGCTTTGTCTTTCAAACCTTCAACCTCTTGCCACGCGCATCGGCTTTAGACAATGTTGCCATGCCTTTGGTATATGCGGGTCTAAATGCATCTGAGCGGCATCAACGGGCCACCGAACAACTCGAACAAGTGGGCCTTGGTGATCGGATGCACCATCGCCCCAATGAACTGTCGGGGGGGCAACGCCAACGTGTGGCCATTGCACGTGCGCTTATCAATGACCCAGCCATCATCTTGGCCGATGAACCCACAGGCAACCTCGACTCCAAAACAGGTGTCGAAATTATGGACATTTTTGACAACCTCAACAAAGAAGGCCGCACCATCATTCTCGTCACACACGAACCCGACATCGCCACCCATGCCCACCGCATTATTCGTCTATTTGATGGCCTCATCGAACGCGAAGAATACCCGGAGAAAATACCGTGAAATATCTCATCGTCCTGTGCCTGCTCTTTACCAGTTTCACCACCAGTCATGCCCAGTATCGCGAGGGGCATATGTGGGTTGCAAGCAGCGGTCTCACTTTCCCCATCAGTCCAGACAGCTTTGCAGACCGCTGGAAGTCGGGTTTTCACATCGGTGGCGGCATCTTATACAGCCTCAACTTAGAACAGCGTGTCATGGTGCGTGCCACAGCATCGTACCAAAAGCTCAGCCCCAACACCAATCGTATCTTGTCAGATCTGGGCATTGTCAACACCAGCAACCGCATCGACGTGCAAGACGGCTCGGGCAGCATTTGGTCACTCGCACTTAATCTCAAAATCACCCCCCGTTGGACCAAAGGTACCCTCATCCCCTATGCCATAGGCGGCCCAGCACTCATGCGCGTCAATCAAGACGTTACCTTTATTCCACTGGGTGATACGCAAAGTCAACAGTTTAACCAAACAACAACCGACATCGGTTGGAGCCTCGGTGCTGGCATCGACTTTGATCTGCCTCACGAAATAACCTTCTTTGTCGAAAGCCAATATACCATGGTCTTCACCCAAGAAGCAGGTCCCCGATTTATTCCGGTTCGGCTCGGCATCCTCTTTTAAACTTTTCAACAGAGCACCTAAAAAGCCCTTTCGGTTTTCCCGAAAGGGCTTTTATATTGGTGTTTGACTTGCAAACTTAATTTTGGAGAAAACCTATGTACGATCTCATCATCAAAAACGGCACCCTCATCGATCCGGCGCAAAACATACACGCCATCAAAGACGTGGCTTTCTCAGATGGCGTCGTTGCTGCCATAGGTGATCAACTGACAGATGCCCATGAAGTCATTGACGCATC
>JBLHJX010000069.1:0-21229 GCA_047619225.1 Candidatus Latescibacterota bacterium | reverse complement strand
AAAAGAAGTGGTGGCATTTGAGCAAGACCAAGTAAAGGATGCCTTGGTTGCTATTGATCAGGCGGTTGCGCAAGGATTACACGCGGCAGGTTTTGTGAGTTATGAGGCTGCCTCGGGATTGGATTCAAAGCTTGTCACGCAATTGAAGAGCGACCTGCCACTTGTTTGGTTTGGGATTTTTGGTCGGCGAGAAAGCATTTGTTCGGGTATATTGCATGGTGAAAGCTATGGGCTTTCTGAGTGGCGAACTTCGGTTTCTCGGTTGGCCTATGATCAGATGATGGGGCAGATACGCGATTATATTGTTGCGGGTGATACGTATCAGGTGAATTATACGTTTCGGTTGCGTGCCGATTTTGAGGGTGATCCACGCGGGTTTTATCGCCATCTGTGCCAGAACCAAAGGACGCATTATTCTGCGTATTTGGATATCGGAGAACACCAAATTCTATCGGCTTCTCCTGAGCTTTTTTTTAAGTTAAAGAACGGCAAGTTAACCACGCGACCGATGAAAGGGACATGGCCACGTGGCCGGTGGTTGGCAGAAGATGAAAAGCATAAAACAGAGCTCCAAGAATCTGAGAAAAACCGTGCGGAAAATGTGATGATTGTCGATTTGCTACGGAATGATTTGGGACGCGTGAGCAGGCCTGGCAGTGTGTCTGTGCCAACGTTGTGGGATGTGGAGCGGTATGAAACCGTGTTGCAGATGACGTCAACTGTTACATCACAAATTGAAGAGCAGGTTAAGTTTTCAGATTTGATGGCAGCGATGTTTCCCTGTGGTTCGGTGACTGGGGCACCCAAAATAAGAACGATGGAAATTATTTCGGAAATGGAACCTGACCCACGGGGCATTTATACGGGCAGTGTGGGTTATGTTTCACCTGGTGGCGACGCCTGTTTTAATGTGGCCATCCGCACGGTGTGTATCAATCGGCAAACAGGAATGGCGGAATTTGGCGTTGGGGGGGGGATCACCTTTGATTCGTCGCCAGATGGGGAGTATGATGAGTGTGTGACGAAGGCCCGTATCTTGACGACCACGCGGTCAGACTTTGATTTGTTTGAAACATTGCGATATGATCCACAAGGTGGATACTTTTTGTTGGATCGTCATTTAGACCGGCTTGGAAATTCTGCGAATTACTTTGGTTTTGTGTTTGATGAAGCTGTTGTCCGGCAGCAACTGTTAACTGAAACAGAAGGGTTTGATACCGGTGTGTATCGTGTGCGTTGTGTTTTGAACCGACTTGGAGAGGCCTTTGTTGAGGCTGTTGGGTTGCCTCCAGCACAGATCCGTCCTTGGGCCGTTGATTTTGCAATCACACCCGTGAATAGCCAAGATGTGATGTTGTTTCACAAAACAACAGACCGCGCCAAGTATGAGAGCCGCATAGCTGAAAGACCGGATTGCGATGAAGTGATCTTAGTGAATGAACGCGGTGAAGTGACAGAGTGCACCATTGGAAACTTAGTGGTAGCAAAAGGTGGCAAACAAATGACGCCGTCAATTGAATGTGGTTTATTGGCCGGTACATTTCGTGCCGAATTGTTGGCTTGTGGTAAAGTAGAAGAACGTGTTTTGATCGTGGAAGATGTGAAACAGGCAGACGCATTGTTTATGATTAACTCAGTGCGTGAATGGGTGCCTTTGACATGGGCTGACTAAACAGGAGGTGTACTGTGTATCGCATTGGAGAACCTGAAGCAAAGCGCGTTGAGAAACTGTTGGAAAGTGGCGAGATGTTTCGATACGGCAAGGCAGGTGAGTGTGATCAGTTTGAAGCCGATTGGGGGAAAAGACTGGGTGGTGTGGATGTGCGTATGACCACCAGTGGCACCACGTCGCTCTATTGTGCACTGGTGGGTATGAAGATTGGGCCTGGTGATTCGGTGATTGTGCCAGCGTGTACGTATATGGCGACGGCTTTGGCTGTTGTTGCGGCAGGTGCCATTCCAATTATTGCAGAGGTGGACGAGTCGATGACCCTCTCTCCTGAAGACATTGAAAAGAAGATTCAACCCCATACCAAAGCAATAATCCCCGTTCACATGTGGGGGTTGCCGTGTGATATGGATGCGATTATGGAAATTGCTGAACGACGTGGGGTGATGGTCTTGGAAGATGCCTGTCAATCTGTGGGTGGGGGGTATGAAGGCAAGATGCTTGGGGCCATTGGCCACGCGGGTGCGTATAGCTTCAATTATTTTAAAAATATGACAAGTGGTGAAGGCGGTGCGTTCGTGACGCGCGATGAAGCGATCTTTAGACGGGGTTCCGTATCTACAGACTGCTGTTCGTATTATTGGAACCCCGGAGAGCATCGGCCCGACGAGCAATTTGCTGGGCTGAACTTTAGAGCCACAGAAGTTTCAGGCGCAATTTTAAATGCCCAGTTAGAGCGGATCGATGAAATGTTGGATCGCATGCGCTCACACAAACGCACATTGCTCAAAGTAGGTGAAGAAGCCGGTTTAACGTCTATTACAAATCACAGTGTAGATTATGAATGTGGGACTCATTTGGGATTTGTTTTTGAGACCGAAGAAAAAGCCCGCGCGTTTGCAAGCAGCATGAAGGAGACTGTGGGGAAGGCCTTTTTGCCGATTGATACCGGTCGACATGTATACACCCGATGGGATCCGATTTTGCGCAAACAAGGTGCGCATCATCCGGCAATGAATCCGTTCAATTTTGTTGAAAATAAGGCGCTTAATATTGAGTATTCTGAAGATATGTGTCCCAAGTCGTTGGACATTTTGAGCCGTGCGGTGCTAATTGGTATGCATCCAGACAATGACGTAGACAAAGTGAATGAGATTGCCGATGCAATTCGGACGGCGGCACAGAAGGTTTAGCTATTCGCTAAGGAGTGTGAAAATGTTGCGGTATGGATTGGTTATGGTGATGCTCTTGAGTGTCTATGGTGTGGGTTTGTCGGCGCCAGGTGATTCAGCACCCCGCACCCCCCGAGTGGGTCAAACTCAGATGGCGGAAAAATATTATAAAGAAGGATTGCTTCATCGGGATGCTGCGTGGGTGTATGAAGAAAAAATGGCTGGTACCGTTGAAGAAAAAGATCGGGCCCCTTATGCCAAGTTTATTCAAAACACCTATAAGCGGGCTGTTGCTGCGTTTGAGAAGGCTGTTGAAGAAGATCCGAAATTTTATCAGGCTTATAGCAGTTTGGGATATGCGCGTCGAAAAGCGGGGGACTTAGAAGCGGCCCTAGCAGCATATGATCTGGCCCTGAGTTTGAATCCCACATATTCAGAGGCTGTTGAGTATCGAGCAGAGGCCTATTTTGAATTGGGGCGTATTGAAGCGGCACAAAAAGCCTATTTGATTTTGGAAAAATTAAACAAGCCCTATGCTTCACGCCTCCTTGCGTTTGCCGAAAAATGGGTAGCGGGACAAGAAAGTGAAGAAACGCGCGTGGCAGTTTTAACGTGGGTAAATAAGAAACGAGAAACGTTAGGTGATGTAAAAGAGCAGATCGAGAAATGGTAGGATAAAGAAAAAATGAGGATAGAAAAGCGTTGCTGATAAAGCAGCGCTTTTTTTATGGTACAATGCGAAAAAGCGTCGTGTGTGCAACGGTTTCCTTTGCTACAAGATCTTTTCCGGTGAGGATGAGTTTATGGATTCCTATTGGTAGGTGGGAAATGTCAATTTCTAGGTATGTTAGATCGTATGTGTGTTGGCCCTTATAAGGTATTGTGACACGGGTTGCGCTTTCAAATGTGGTTTTCTGATCAACCTTGATACTTTGGCGATGCAAAGGTGAAGTGATCGGCTGGTGGGATAAAGCTTGTCTCATAGTTTCCTTGCGAACTGATCTTTCTGTCTTTGATGTTGATGTGGAGCTTTGTTGTGTTGAAGGGAATACGCAGTGTGTGTGTGGCCAATAGGTAGTTCTTTTCAAGTATCGTCTGTCCATATTCAGGTAGACGGCTTTGTGAAATGGTGTGAGAAATGATTCCTGAGGATGTCAAAAAATTGAAATTTTGGTCAATATAGACCACGCCAACACCACCAGCTAGGGTGAGCCCTACTTTTGGCAATGCGTAGGCAATTTCGATGCGCAAGTTGTCCAACTCTTGAAATGTAACTGCCTGACAGGGAAAGGAGTAGTGCTTGAAAGGTTTCGCGCTTCCTGAATGCGAGCATTGGCCTGCATCGTTTGACCCTCTCTGAGCAGGGTTTGGCCTTCATTTAAGAGCGCCTGAGCACGATCTTGCAATGTGAGGTCTTGCAACGCTTCAACAGTACTGGTGGCGCTTAGACTCAGGCAAAACGTCAAAAAAAGCGAGAACTTCAAGGGGTTTGGTCCATTTATTCTGCATCCTCATCTGAATACAAGTTGACATCATCAAATGATGGCATTGCACTGCCTTGTGCCCACAAGCCGACCCAACCTTTGAAGTCGAGCTGCTTGTCTTCAATAGAAATCTTGGATTCGCCATTAAAGAGAATTTCAATGGTTTCGTCGTGGTGGGTGATCTCGATCTGTTGCCAGGGTTCTGAACTGGCTTCGACAGATGTAGACTCTAGCAGAGAGGATTTGCCTCCAATATAGACATAGAGCCGTAAGTGTGTTGAGGTCGCGTTCCATTGCGCGAGGTAATAGTGGTTTTCGTCAACGGCACGCCAAATGATGCCGCCCCCTGCGTTTTTTCCGCCCGTTTCGGTTTTAATTCTGGTGCTGAATTCAATGTTCTTGTACACACCATTTTTGATCATCAAGATGTTGGCCATTTCGCCACGATTGGTATTGTTGGTAATCGCTAAGAATTTGTTTTCAAGTTTACTTGTGGCATCTTCTTGAACTTCCCAAAGGGCTTTTTGGCCTTTGCCATCGGTTTCAGTTGCTTCAAAATTTTCAGGTAGACTGCCTGTTTTAAGTTCATCAAAAGACCAGGTTTGTTGCGTTTCGGCCACGGCAGAGCCTAAAATAAAAAAGAGAATTAACAACATGGACAATTTCGATTTCATATTTACTCCCTAAAGCAATGCATATGTTCTTAAACGTTTGGCGGTGAGCTTTGATATACTTTGAAGCGTATATAGTAAAACTTCTCTTTGGGCAAATGGTTCCGTATTTGATCGTTGTACTATGACAAGATGGTGCTGGTAGCAAGCCCAATGAGTCCCCCAAAAACACCGCCCCAAACTACGAGCCAGCCCAGGTGTTGGCGGATCATGTCTTGAATGATGGTTTTGACAATTTCTGGGGTGAGTTCATTGAGGCGGTGAACGACAATTGCATCGACTTTGTCGATGATTTCATCGGTGTGCTCATCTGACCCAGCAGCTTTTTGAATGGCATCGAGGAAATGTGGGGAGACCAAAAGCAGACGAATTTCCTCTTGAACTTTTTCAATGAAAGGTTCCTTGAGGGGTTGTAGTGCAGACGGGCCCCCAACAAAACCAAGCATGCTGCCAAAGGGCGACCCCATAACAGCTTCGATGAGACGGACAAAAATGCGATCGAAGTCGATGGCCTCAATCACGGGATCTGGATTAAATGATTTCTTCATATCCTCTGTTTGGGCGGCAAAGAAATTGGCAACATTTTCTGCTGTGAAAAACTGTTTCATGATCAGGGCATGGATGCCTGTTTTAAACTCTTCAAAACGATCGGGAATAACGCCCGATCCATAAAGTCCGGGCACTTTTTCGAACAGCATGTGTATAGCCAGCCAATTGGTAATGGCACCTGATGCGGCAAAGAGGCCTATGGCAAGAATGTGTTTGGAAAAGACTGGACTAACATACCCAAGCGCAATGCAAGCGATTGCAATGAGGTTGGTTGCGAGACTTTTATTCATGAGATGACTTTCAAACGGGTGGAATTAGAGCAGAAACACGATTTTGTGATAAGACGCACTTACGGTGAGTTGGGTACCTTAAATGTGCGTTTGCTTTCGACGCGGGTAAGCTTGTCGATGGAACCGTACCAAGTGGGTTTGAGACGGCTTTTGCTGTAAAGCAATTGGCCCTGGTCGGTGTAGTGGGGTGAATTTGGGTGATTGTTTTGGCCAAAGGGGGTTGCGCTGTAAGAAATGATGCCATCGGGTTTGAGCAAAATGACTGTGGTACAAAATTGCCCACCTTTGGCATAAGAAACACCTTTTTTATCGGGCGGGAAACTATTGACAGTACGAAGCGTACTGATGCCGTCTGCCGATAAACCTGAAATTGGCCAAGATTGATCGCCACGTACCCCACGGTGTAGATCTCCCCAAGGTTGGGCAACTTTGCCGGTAAGCTTTGTGATCTCATCAACGGCATTTTCTAGAGCTTTGAGCAGATTGCGATGTGCACCTCCACCAAGGGTTTGGCCTTCCTGGATATGGGCAATTGGAACTGGCGCGTTTTTATCTTGGCAGGCACGCATCCAAAATCTAAAGAGTGCAGCGCCAGGGGCGTCGGTATCCATTCGGCCATTCCACTGGGTAATCAGGTTGACGGCTTCTTGCAGGTGGACGAATGCGGTGCCGTGTTCTTCGAAGGCTTGAGTAAGCGCGGTTTGCCATTTGTTGCTGTCGATGACGTAGGTATCTAATGCGATTTTTTGCGCTTCGTCCAAAGTAAGATTGGCATCTGCATCGAGCAGTTGAAGTGCCCTTTGGCCTCGGCTGTTGGTGCGATTTCCTTCGTCGTTGTAGATATATGATGGGTAGTGGTTGGGCTGCAATGGGCTTTGTGGCATCATTGTACCGGGTGAGATGTTACAGTTTTGCATATATCCAACACCGGGATTGAGGATTTGAACCAAATCGCTGAGGGGATGAATGCCTTGCCATTCGGTTTTTGAGGTCCACCCTTGTACGGGGCGATCCCAACTGTAATCTTTCGAGCGGATAGGAACCCGGCCTGCGCGCAGGTAGTATGTGTTGCCGTAGATGTCGGCATACATGATGTTTTGTGGCAATAGCTGGTTGGCAGAGAGGGCTTGTAAAAATTCACCGATGTTTTGTGAAAGCAAGATATTGAGGAGCTGATCCACAAAGCCTACCTCTTCATCGTAAGCTGTTTTGACGACAAAAGCCCGATTCTCCATCCGTTTTATGATGGGGCCGTGATGCGTACGTTCTATTGTGTGTTTTTCTTTGATGATACCGCTTTGTGTGCGAACTTCAATTTCGACTTCCTCTGTTTTGATGTCTAACCAAGCTCCGTCATACTGGTACTGGTTGGTTTTGTTGAGACGCTCTTCGTAAATATCGGCACAATCTGGGCCGCCTGTTGTGGCGGCAATCGAGAAGATATTGGTATGTCCCAGAACCATTAATGGTGTGCCGACAATCGTGAAACCGTAAAAATTAATATCGCCACCGTGGAAATGAGATTCGTAAAAACGGTTTGCTGGCGTCCAAGATAGGTGTGGGTCAATGAGTGCAATGGCACCCCCTTCTGCCGACCTGCTGGGGCTAACGACCCACTGATTTGAACCCCGTCCATCAGACACATGGGATCCTGTACGCTTTAGGTCACCTCGGGCTTGCCCCCATGGCCAATCCCAAATGAAAGCCCGATAGAGCGCAACAACGTCATAAGGCTTGGGCAAGGGTGCCCAGTCAGGTTTTGCACCTGGGTTTTCTTTGAGATAATCGAGCAAACCACGGGTATAATATTCGATGATTCGTCGAACGCGTGGTGACAAGCTGGGATACTGTTCTCTGGAGAGCTTTTCGTGGCGAGCCAGTATGGTTTCGTAATCTTTTTGTACCCAATCGGGACCAAATGCACGCGCTGCGTTGCCTTGTACGATGGTATAAAGCATCAGAATGTCGTCTATACGATCTTCGGCTTGGGCATATCCGTGGGCATAGGCTGCTGCTTCTTCTGTGTCGCCATAGATATGGGGAACACCCCATGCATCTCGGTAAATGGTGACATTGCCCGGTGCGGCAAACAGTTGCCAGGGGCAGGTAAACATGAGACCGATTAAAATGAGAAAACAACGCATAAGGCATCCTGGGTCAATTGACCAGATATTCGAAAAGGGTTGCAATGAGGTTGTCAAATACACTGAGACGAACAATTTCATACCCGTGGGAGTTCTCTCGCGGGTAACCCATTGTGGCCCCTCGAGGAGCGTGACCTGCATCGAGCACGCCCGACGCATCTGAGGCGGCGCGGTCGTAGACTGCGTATTGCATTTCTGTGCCGGCTTTCTGTGCTGCTTTGGCTAAGTCTTGAATAAGTCCTTGGTCAAAGTGCATTGAACTGTCTTTAGACCAGATTGCGGGGCGGCCATCCAGCGTAAGTTGTTGATTGCGTGGCATAGGTGACGAGTCTACAGCGATGAAGATTTCGACGGGGTTGCGCGCCGACCAACCCCGTGCACCAATGAGCCCCGATTCTTCTTGTACCATAAAACACAGGCAAGTTGTACGTGCGGGCGTTTGGTCCATTCGTATCATTCGCTCTAGTAATTTGAGCAATGTGAGTGTACCGCCTCTGTTGTCGAGTATCCAAGCCGACAGCAGGGGGTCATCTTGTGGGCCAAATAGGTGTGGCCCCCGAACACTTGCAACGGGCACGGCCGTTGAGCCAACGCGCACACCCGCTTCTTTAAGTTGGTCTGGCGTGAGTCCTGTAACAAGGTAGGTGTGTGGCCAGGTGATCCCACGCGCGCCTGTGGCAAATTGCGTATTGGGGTCACTGGGATCGGTGGTGTGAGTCGAACCAAAACACAGGTGTGCGCCAATGGTGGCTGGGCCATCGCACACAATTTCAACAGGGCATTCACCCAGTTTCCAGGGATGGAGGCCCCCACTGGGGCGGACCGAAAGTGTACCATCTGGACAAATGTTGGTGATGACCATTGCCAGTTCGTCCATGTGGCTGGCCAGTGCAAGCTTTCCTTTGTCTGGATCTTGTCCCACTATTTCAACCCAAACATTCCCTTGCGCATCTTGTTGAGCAGTATGACCCAGTTTTGAAATATGGTCTACAATAAAGGCAGCCATGCCTTCTTCACGGCCAGAAGGCGATGGGATGGCAAGCAAATCTGTTAACAAACGCACATTGGGATCATCCGTTGGATAGGGCATGTTGGTCTCTTGTAAGGGTCTGTGTTTTTACTTTTATGTGGGGTATATATATAGACATTTGGCCATAAATCTCAAGTTGTTTTTTTTATGAGTTGCGCCCAAAATAGAAAAAGCCCTTTTCCTATGGGAAAGGGGCTCAGTTTGTTTATTGTGTTTTCTTTATTCAACAAGCTTTTGCGTGAACTAAGGAAATAATATCGGTGGGTTGTGTTGGTTTGAGGAAAATACGGCAGATACGGAATGCAATAAGTTCTTGAACCATTTCACGGGTGATGTGCCCTGTTAAAATGGCAATCGGGGCGTCAAGACCACTTTTACGCATCGCATCGATCATATCAAAACCGTCCATGCCGGGCAACCACAAGTCTGTTAGTATAAAATCGTAATTGTTGAGCATGGCATCTTCATACGCATCGCGACCGTTGTGAAAGACAGAGACCTCAAAGCCTTCTTTTTTTAGGTGCATTTGTAGGCTTGTGGTCAATTTTGCATCTGTTTCGGCCAAAAGAATATTTGGTTTCCTGCTCAGTCCAAGGGGTTCTGGTAACGAATCTGAGTCTATGGCTTCGGGTAAGGGTGGATCCATGTGATGGGCTGATGACATGGCGTCGGTGAGACTTTCAAGCAGGTCTGACTCTGCGTCTAAGGCAGGTAAGTCAGGTAGGTTTGGGGTTCCAAAGAGGTCTTGTTCTAGCGATTCAGCCGGCATGTCTTTGGCTGCATCTGTTTGTCGCCCATTGGAGAGTGCTTCGACCGCTTTGATGAGTTCTGCATAATCAAAGGGTGAGGGCAATAGATAATCAACGGTCCCCTCCGAAAAACCAACAGGGGTTGTCCAGTCTGCATCAGGTGCTGTGCCGATGATGGGTGTTTGCACACCATATTTTTTCATACGCTCAACCAGTTGACTGCCATTGAGACTGCCGTTGAGTGCGTGGTTCACAATGATGAGATGATAATGAGCGGATAAGGCCTTGCCCAGTGCCCGATGCCCGTCTTTGGCTTGGGTGACAACATATCCTAAATCTTGTAACATTTCACGGATCACGTCAAGAATGAGTTCGTTGCGGTGAACGACCAGAATTTTCCCCTGCATCTGCCACTCCTTGGTTACGTCACGAGTCGATTGGTAGGTGACTCAAGGCGTTTGATACAAATCGTTTTTAGGTTTCTTCTTTGAAGCTGTCAAGCACACGACCGAGTTTGGCTTGGTCCGTATCGAGTGCTTGGGTTTGCACGGTCTTGCCACTGGGCGCGGGCCGATAAGTGAACTTGCGTGTCATGGATGTAAGGCGCTGTTTCAAACCCGCGGTCCATTGATTTGGGGGTGGTAATTGGGGAGTGGGTTCTGATGCAACGGGACTGTAAACGGTGGAGGTGATCCGTTCGGGCACATTGAGAATTGCTGGCATTGTAATGCCTTCGGTTGCCAATGCTGGCAGGCCCGGTTGGGTATTTTGCAATGCCGGAGATAACCCCTCTTTTTTGTCTTTCATCCGTGCAAAGCCTGTAATGGTAAAGTAGGCAATGACACCACAGACATCAAGAATGATAATGATTTCAAGTGCGGTTGTTAAAAATCCAGGCAACATGACGAGGCTCCTTAATCTTGGCCGTCGTCCGTGAGTGTATCTACACGTTTCATCCTTGAAACGCAGGGTTAACGCAGTCGTCTGAGAATCATTTTGACGCGCGCGGCTAAAACATCGAGGTCAACTGGTTTGTTGAGATAATCATCAGCGCCGTATTCAATACCCCGTACTGTATCGTTTGATCCCGTTAAAAAGGCAGTGATCATAATAATTGGGATTTGGGATGTGGTCGGATCAGATTTGAGGCGCTGGCAAACTTGGTACCCATCTAAAATAGGGAGTCTGAGGTCTAACAGAACAATACTGGGGCGTTCGTCTCTGGCCAAATTTAAGGCCGTTTGCCCATCGCCGGCCTGAAGCACACCATACCCTGCGTTTTCAAAGAACTCTGCCCAAGTTTCTCGGGTTGCTTCTTCATCTTCGACGATGAGAATTTTTTCTGGCCCTACAGAAACCTGGTCCGTCATTTTTTCAAGCTGGTCGGCAATTTGAGAAAGCGATAGCCCCTGCCGGACCTGCATATCTTTGACGACTTGTTTTTTAGCAAGGACATCATCACGATCAAAGAGGTCTTTGTTACCGACTTTGTCGGCGACCTTTAAAATACCGTAATTTTTGTACTTACGGATTGATTCAATTGACTTTTCAAACAATTCTGCTACTTCATCAATTCCGATGAGTTTCGGTATATCGCTCATTGGAGGCCTCCCTGAGTGGTCGATCTAAAATGCTTTTATATCCGCTAGCGTGAGAATAGTATACGGAGTAATACCAAGTCGTGTCAAGTATTTTTTTCCGTCTCAGGTATGGGCCTACAGTATTTATCGGAATAACAGCAGCTTAGCTGAAGAATTTTTTTCTTACAAGTCGGAAAAAAACGCACCAGCTTCGTAATTCAAGAACGATTGCCAAGTATATAAGAAATTGTTCTTGAGAACATATTATGGTTTTTAAAAAAGCCCGCACGTGAAAGTCGTGGAAACCCTAAAAACAAGGTAGATAACAAGCAAAAGGACACCCTCTTAAAAAGAGGGTGTCCTTTCTTTAACCTTCAAAATCTCTATAAGGAGATTTGATTACTTCTTGCTCACGTTTGCCGCTTGGAGACCCTTAGGTCCCTGGGTAATCTCAAATTCTACGGAGTCACCTTCGACCAATGTCTTAAAGCCATCGCCTTGTACAGCGGAAAAATGGACAAAAACGTCTTCGCCACCATCGGCTTGTTCGAGAAATCCGAACCCTTTGGCGTCGTTAAACCACTTTACTGTTCCTTCTGCCAATTTACTTCACCACCCTTCTACATCGAAAATTGTACGATCCGACAAAAAAACAGGCAAGAATCAGAAGTTTCGATTCTTGCCACACAGTCTTATTCAGGCCGATTGTACAGGAAGGAAATACCAGATATGAAGAGAATATACTAGGCATACGTGTAGATGTCAATGTTTTTTTTTGTTTTGCCGTCTTTAATCAGTTGTTTGTGCGTGTTAAGCTCTTTTGAAAACGACGGCTGCCAATGGGGGAATGGTCACTTGAATCGAATGTGGATGCCCGTGACTGGCCATGCTATCCGTTGATATACCCCCTAAGTTGCCTTTGTTGCTGCCGCCATAAATTTCGGCGTCGCTGTTGATTATCTCGTGGTACTGACCCCCATCGGGGACACCGATGCGATAATTGTCTCGGGGAACAGGCGTGAAATTGCAGATAAAAAGAAGTGTAGTACCGTTTTCAGCACGACGTTGGAAGGAGATGACGCTGCTTTCTGAATCGTTGAAATCGAGCCAGTCAAATCCTTTGGGGTCACTGTCATTGTCAAAAAGGGCGGGTTCGCTTCTATAGAGCATATTGAGATCTTTTACGAAACGCTGGAGCCCCGCGTGATCAGACTCTTCAAGCAGGTGCCAAGGCAGGCTGTCGCTCTCATTCCATTCTTTCCACTGGCCAAACTCACAGCCCATGAAGAGCAGTTTTTTTCCAGGATGGCCGTACATATAGGTGTAGAAGAGACGTAAATTTGCGAATTTTTGCCAGCGATCGCCAGGCATCTTGTCTAAGAGCGACCGTTTCCCGTGAACGACTTCGTCGTGGGACAGCACGAGGATGAAGTTTTCATGAAAGGCGTAAACCAAGCCGAAGGTAAGGCTGTCGTGATGGTGTCGCCTGTGAATGGGTTCTCTTTCGATATAGGAGAGCATATCATTCATCCAGCCCATATTCCATTTGAAGCCATAACCAAGCCCACCTAAATACACTGGGCGTGAGACCCCTGGCCAAGCGGTTGATTCTTCGGCGATCATGAGAATGCCAGGAAAACGATTATGAATCACCTCATTGACTTGCTTCATAAAATCGATGGCTTCGAGATTTTCACGGCCTCCATATTGGTTCGGGATCCATTCCCCTTTTTCCCGGGAATAGTCGAGGTAGAGCATCGAGGCAACGGCGTCGACACGTAGACCGTCAATGTGATATTTTTCGGCCCAGAAAATGGCATTTGCGATGAGAAAATTGCGGACTTCGTTGCGTCCATAGTTGAAGATGAGTGTGCCCCAATCTGGGTGTGCACCTTGTCGTGGATCGGCGTGTTCATAAAGGGCTGAGCCATCAAAGAAAGCCAGCCCGTGGGCATCTTTGGGGTAGTGTGCGGGCACCCAATCGAGAATAACACCGATGTCATTGTGGTGGCAATGGTTGACAAAGTATTTGAAGTCATCGGGGGTGCCAAAGCGGCTGGTGGGTGCGTAGTAGCCTGTAACTTGGTAACCCCACGATTGATCGAGCGGATGTTCCATAACGGGCATGAGTTCAAGGTGGGTATACCCCATTTCAAGAACATAATCGACCAATTCGTGCGCGAGCTCACGATAGGTTAGTTGGCGGTTGTTTTCAAGTGGGTTACGGCGCCAAGAGCCGAGATGGACTTCATAAATAGACATGGGTTGATTGTGTGGCGTGCGCGTACTTCGTTGTTGCATCCAGCTTTCGTCTGTCCATCCTTCGTCTGTGAGGTCGTACACAATAGAGGCTGTTTTGGGGCGGTGTTCGGCATAAAAAGCGTAGGGGTCACTCTTGGTTATGACGCCATCCGATTGGGTTTTAATTTCGTATTTATAGGCGGTATTGGGACCCAAATGTGGAATGAAGATTTCCCACACACCGATGCTACCCCGATTGCGCATGGGGTATTGCGTGCCATTCCAATGGTTGAAGTCCCCCATCACACTGACGCGTTTGGCATTGGGCGCCCACACGGCAAAGGTAACGCCTTGAACGCCGTGAAATGTAACGGGATGAGCGCCAAGTTTGTCAAAGATGTGGTGGTGGTTGCTTTCACTAAAAAGATGGAGGTCGTAATCACTTAAGATGGGCGGGAATGTGTATGGATCGGGTGTCGTAATCCGGTGATTGTGCGGGTATGTGATTTCGAGCTGGTATAAAAAATGCGTCTGTTGATGGGGCACAATGGCTTCGAAAAACCCCGTTTGTTGGTATTGTACCAGTGCAACTGGGGTTTGGTCGGATGTGGCGGTGATGTTTTCTGCCCCGGGAAAATAGGCCCGAATAACAATGCCTTGAACCTGGGGCAGGCGCACAGTGTGCATGCCCAACACCGAAAAGGGGTCGTGATGGTTTCCGTGGAGGATTTGGTCGATGTCTTGTTGTGATGTAATGGAGGGCATAGGCCTTATCGGTAAGCTGAATGGGTGATGATGCTAAATGCAAAGGACTTCATTTGTTGACTGGACACGAGGGTGTCTCTACCGGGTTCACTGGGAGCACGAAATGGGGGGGATATCGACCATTGTGCGCAACCCCGGAGCGGCATTGGCAACAACGGGAATGGCATTGGTGATGACCGAGCAGGTTGCTGCGTCGCCATTGATACCGCCGGGAATGATGAGGTCAAATTCGGGTGATCCATAAATGTGAACACGTTCTTGTGGGTCTAATTGACCCACCGCAGCCTGAAAATCGAGTGTGATCTTTCTTTTGTCGCCAACATACCCATAGCCCATTTGGTGGACGCCCGTTGCAAACCCGGGTGCCACGTGCCAATCGTCTCCACGAACATCCGTTTGGGTAATGATGGGTTCCACGACATCCTCTGTGCGATCAAGCCTCCACCCCAAGCGGGCGGCGATCATGTGCATGGATTCGGTGAGGCCCACGTGACGAATTTTTTGTGTTTCAACGCGTTTTTTAAATTCTTCTATACTGAGTCCTGCACCGATTTTTTGACGGAAAGGTAACCGGCGTGGTGATGCATCTTGAATGCGGTAGACATGAACGCTGTCTACCCTTTGGCACAGACCTGTGATTGCTGTGGGCAAGAAGTCCATCAGGAAGCCGGGGTTGATGCCGGTGCCGAGAATGGAGACATTGTTTGCTTTGGCGAGGGTGTCGATCTTTTTTGACAATTCGGGATGGGTTTGCCATGGATATGAAAGCTCTTCGCAGGTAGAGACCACATGAACACCGTGGGCGCATATTTTCTCAAGCAGCGGTGCGAGGCGTTCCAGCTCTGAGACTGTGGTGACCACAGCAACATCGGCATTTTCAAGGGCGTCGTCTAAATTGTCTGTAATGGCGATCCCTAGCGGGCTTTGTTGAATATGTGTTCCCAAGTCGGTACCCACAACTTCGGGACTGATATCCACGGCACCGGTGAGCTTTAAAGATGTGCGTTCAAGCAAATGGGGCGTCAGCATTTGGCCAAGGGGTCCCAAGCCAATTTGGACGATGCGAAGAGGAGTAGACATAAATAAGCTCCTTTTGTAGGAAATGAATTTTTGACCTGGGGAATATAGATTGTGTTCTCCCTCTGACCAAATGAAAAACAAGTGGCAGGGGTGAGGGGCTGGCACAAAATGGGATTTGGCATTACTTTGAAGTCTTCTTAAAACTGAAAAAAGCCTCGGTGTTTTTATATACCGAGGCTTTTTCTGTTTTGCTTGATGAGGTGTATATCCACCCGATTCTTTGCGACTTGGATCTGCTGGGCAAATAAGTATTAGCCCGATGACAATGCTGCAAGAAATGAGCTGGCGCCCTCAAGTTCTTTTTCGGCGAGTTCGACGAGAATGCCATAACCCCGCTCGCCCAAAGAAAAACGGTCCAACACGGCGGGGTCAAGTTCTGGCACTTGATCATCGCCACCCGAGCCATAGCCAAAACTACGACACATATGGTCTGCTATATGCACAAGGCTTGTGAGGCGTTGGTAGCGACCCGTTGCTTCGGGTTCATGGTGATGTAAAATGCTATAAAGATATTTTTCAGCAAACTTCCATTCGGTTGCAAGTTGCCCACCTACGTCGGCGTGTGTCAACCCCAAAAGTTGCTGTTCGGCTTCACCAATCCAAAGATGCTCTTTTTCGCATTGGTCTAGCACCGCACGGTAATAGTCGGCAAAACATCGGTCTAATACCACTTTGCCCAAATCGTGTAACATACCTGCCAGAAACGCAGATTCGACTTCTGTCTGCAATTTTTTGGCTATCGTCCGGGTGATGAATGCCGTTCCTACAGAGTGTTTCCAGAAACCGTCTCTGTCAAAACCCGACCCACCCTCATAGTCGCCTAAGTTCTTGAAAACTTGGGCTGTCATCACGAGGTTTGCGATTTCTTCTAAACCCAATAAGGTAACGGCAAGTTTGAGGGAATCGACCTTTTTCTGAAATCCGTAGGCTGAGGAATTGACCATTTTGAATATGGAAGCCAATAAGCTGGGGTCCATTTGGAGCTGTTCTGCAATCTCTTCGCTTGACGACTTATCACTGTTGGCCAATTCTAATATTTGGGCGTGTGTCGCCGGGAATGGCGGTAAACCTTCGATTTGTTTGAGGCGGTCTCTAATGGTCTTACCCGCATCTGGATCTTGAACAACAGCAGCACTTGCTGGGTTTGCTTCCGCTGGGTCTTGGGATGTTTCAACCGGGGCAAAGATGTTATCTATTCTCTTTTGCAATTCACTGGGCCGGAACGGTTTGGCCAAGTAGGTATTGACTCCTGCTGCCCGAGCACGCAGAATGCCATCGGGTGAGGGTGTAACAGACATCAAAATAATAGGTAGGTCTGAAAAAATGGGACTCATAGCCATGAGTTCGCAAAAACGAAGGCCACCGCCTGGGATGCTTTCTTCGACTACCAAAAGATCTGGACGGTTTGTTCTTAGATATTCAATCGCTTGTACACCGGTAGTGGCGGTGCTTGTGGCGAAGGTTCCCGATAACATTTTGGCTATGAGTGAGGAAAAACGCTCTAGGTCAACGATTAGGATTTTTTTGGGTGTGTTATTCTCTGTTGAATCCATGTCTATAATCTCTGAAGTGAATGGGTAACATCGAAGGTAAGGTACAAAATAATAATAGTTGTTACAACACTTTCTTGGGGCGGACAACTTAACTGGGGCTGTGATTTCTTAACTTGCAAATTAAAATAAAATGAGTTTTATTCACAAATGCAATAGAAATGAGCTCGGGGGCTTTCTCATCCTTTATGCAAAAGAGGTACCGGTCGGGGGTAAGGGGGGAACATGGCACAACCACGTGTGCTTATTGCAGATGATGAACCTCTGATTTTGTCTGCTTTCAGTGGTTTTCTGCGTGAGCAACCTTGGTATGTGGAAACGGTTTGTGATGGTCGCAAGGCTTTACAGCGTCTGTTGGTTGGCAAATTTGATGTGGCTCTTTTGGATATTCGCATGCCATATCTGGACGGGTTTGGTGTACTGAATGGGCTGTCTGGGAAACACATTGATACAGATATTTTGATCGTAACCGCTTTTGGTTCTGTTCCAAGTGCGGTTGAAGCGATTCGTCTGGGCGCCAAAGATTTTATACAAAAACCGATTCGAAAGGATGAATTTGTCCAAAAGGTGGCATCTTTTGTTCAAGTGCGAGAGCCAATTATCACCCACGTGTTGGCAGATCGTTTGGATGCCTATCTGGTTACCAATTTGACCCGAAAAGATTTGACACAGCAGATTATGATGGATCACTTTGGTTTGTCAAAGAGTTATGTCTGGAAGTTGTTTAAAGGATTAAACGCCACTTTTACACAGCGGTTGGCATTTCATCGGGTTGAAAAGGCAAAAAACTTGTTGTTGCAAACGAACGAGCCTATTTATGTGATTGCTGAGTTGTGTGGGTTCAGAAATCAGAGTCGGCTCAGTGAGGTCTTTTTTAGGGTTGTAGGCGAATCCCCCAAACGATTTCGTCAGCACTACCGCCCCGATGAGATAGATTGGTAGACGAGAGCGGATAAAGTAGACCTACGCGGAATATTTGGATCTTGCATCCCATGGGTCATTGGCATTATTCTAATTGCAGGTTATTAAGAATCGTGTCTAAACGCATGTTTTATTCTCATCTGTAGGGGGGCTCAGATGCAAGATTTGGAAAAAAAACAAGCAATTATTGGTGAGCATCCACTCATAAAGGAAGTTTTTCGACTCGCGCGACGGGTTGCACCCAGTGACTTGGCTGTGAACATTTCGGGCGAAACGGGTACGGGCAAGGAATTGTTGGCTCGGTTTATACATGCAGAGAGCACGCGCAGAAAAGGGCCGTTTGTTGCAGTCGATTGTGGTGTGTTGACACTCGAGACGGCCCGCAGTGAGTTGTTTGGTCATGTTCGTGGCGCTTTTACGGGTGCCCATGATACACGCTGTGGGTTGGTCGCTGAGGCTGCCGGCGGAACACTCTTTCTAGACGAGGTAGGGGAGTTAGATCTGGATTTGCAACTTCAACTGCTGCGTTTGGTTCAAGAGGGTGAGTTTCGACGCATGGGAGAGTCTCGGGTGCAGCGGGTTGATGTGCGTCTTATTGTTGCCACACATCGTGACCTTGAGGCACTCGTTGGTGAAATGAAGTTTCGGGCCGATTTGTATTATCGCTTACAAGTTTTACCGCTTGTACTGCCACCCCTTCGATCTCGCTCGAGCGATATTCGGTTATTGGTGGATCATTTTTTGGGGCTTTATCCCTGTGCAGGGCGTTCTAAGGTGTTTACCAATGCCGCTCTGGACGTTTTGGAACGTTTTGATTGGCCCGGCAATGTGCGAGAATTACAGCATGAGATCGCTCGGTTGTTGTTGATGGTAGATGGAGAGCGAATAGGTGAAGTGGATTTGGCGGACAGGATTCGGGAGGCGGTTAACACGGTAGATGTACACGATTTGCCTTTTAAGGAAGCGCGAAGGATCCAACTGCAACATTTCATGTGCGAGTATTTACATCGCCAATTATTGCGGAGCAAGGGCAATGTGACGAGTGCAGCCAGAGAGAGTGGTGTGGGTAGGCAGTATTTTCAAATGCGGATGGCAGAGTGCGGGTTGTATTCTAAGGCTTACAAAAGAGAGGCGTCATTAGCGGGGTGAAAATAGTAGGGGAAAGGGCGACATCATCATGATGTCGCCCTTTTTTTATTTAGGCCAACCCTTTGCGATTGGTTTTGGCACGGTAGAGGTTGCCATCGGAAGCCGTGACGTAAAGCGATGTGAGGTCGCCGTCCCCAAAGATACAGTTTGTGGGGTTGATGGGGAAGGGGTGTGTTTCAAGCACGCGGCCCTTGGGTGTGAAGACATAAATCATGGGGCCAGGCCCACCTTGTGGAAAACCAGCACTGCCCACAATGTTGAGGTCTTCATCCAATGTCATGCCGTCGATGCCTCGGTGGGGCCCAAAGTTGTGGAGCACTTCATATGCGCCTGTTGAGCCATCATCATTGATGGGATACGCCCGTAGTTCCCGAAGGGTGGTTGGTCCATTATCACTTTGTGCCACGTAGAGCGTTTTCATGTCGGGGGTGACAATGAGTCCGTTGGGTCTTGTCGTGTCAAAGGTGACACGTGCAACGGTGTAAGAGCCGTCGGGTTGGGGATCGGCGCGATAGACCGATTCATGATCGAGTTCCATGCACGATCTGTCATTGCCATACCGTGGGTCGGTAAACCAAACCCGTCCTTTGGCATCTACAGTCACGTCATTGGGGCTGTTGAACCGGTTGCCTTCAAATGTTTCGGCGATGGATGTGGTGGTACCATCGGCTTCATAACGTGCAATACGACGCCCTGGACCATCTACAAATTTGTCGGCGGTGGGTAAAAAGGTGCCTTCGGCGGCGTAAATTCGGCCTTCGGCATCCAATACCAATCCGTTGGCACCATTGGTGCCGGTGCGATATTCGTCGCAATTTCCCGTTTTGGGGTCATATCGCATAATGCGACTGGCAGGTATGTCGGTAAACAAAACAGCACCATCTTTCCAAATGGGTCCTTCAGTAAAGGCAAATGGGCCTGCTACGACTTCAAATTTCCAGTCCATTGATTTTACTCCTTATTTCATTTTTGAGATTGATTTTTCATGCCCTAAGATGGGGTTTGGCTACCCTTAGGTCAATGGGTTTCTGCACCTGTGTGGTTTTTGGTTTGAAGAATGTGGGGACGGTTTTATTATGGGAGATGTTTACCCCCTAGCATAACAATTCATAGGTATTTAAGCAAGACGGCCAACCGCTGATCACTATTCAAACGAGGGAATCCATGTTCCAAGAGAAACCCCATATTGTTCTCATTATGACCGACCAGCAACGATTTGATACGATTAAGGCGTGGGGAAGCACGCATATGATCACCCCCCATATGGATCGCATCGCGTCTGAGAGCCTGTCTTTTCGGCAAGCCTATTGTCCGGGGGCAACGTGTGTGGCATCTCGTGCGGCTATTTTTACGGGTATGTATCCGCACACAACGGGGGTGTATAGTTTTGACCATTGGGGGAACCATCGCAACTGGGTGCAAGATTTGGCCGACAATGGGTATTGGTGTGTGAATATGGGTAAGATGCATTTTACACCACGCGATATGCCGGGTGGCTATCACGAGCGGGTGATTGTGGAAAACCCGACGAATAAGACACATGCCAGTGGAGGCGCGGATGATGATTGGGGCCGATATATGACTTTTTATGGTGTGAAGCGTCCCAATGATCGCAATCAAGAGGACCCAGATTGGCTGAAGAAATGCCAGGGGGTGGCGTGGCATGAAGAAGAGCGTTTCCACAGCGATGTTTTTATTGGTGATTCTGCGGTGAGTTGGATTGACAATTATCACGGCAATAAACCGATTTTTTTGGAAGTGGGACTTACTGGGCCGCATGAACCGTGGGATCCATTGCCACGACATTTGGAAATGTATAATGGTGTGGAGATGCCACCGAGTGTGACGCGTGAAGGGGAGTTGGATGAGAAACCCCCTCAGCACTTGGCACATTTAGATATGCATGCCACAACCGATCATGAATCACAAATTGATTTGCGTGGGCGGACAGATGAAGAGATTGCCAGTATGAAGCGACATTATTGCGCCAAGATAACAACAGTAGATGAGCAAGTTGGGCGTGTGATGGCGGCTTTGGAGAAGCGCGGGTGGTTGGAGAATTCAATGGTGATTTTTTGCTCCGACCATGGTGAGATGCTGGGCGATCATGGTTTGGCCTATAAGTGGTTGATGTATGACCCAATTGTGCATATTCCGCTGATGATTCGATATCCCAATTCGGTAA
>JBLHJX010000068.1:0-21296 GCA_047619225.1 Candidatus Latescibacterota bacterium | reverse complement strand
TGCTTTTAGGCAAGGCTGAGGAACACTTCATTTTGGCCCAATATGCCGACAACGATTGGATCTACTGTTTTGATGCCTATTATCGCACACGCCTCCACGGTTTGTCAGGTAAAGTACGGGTATTACACTGTGAGGATGGGCGCCAACCCAACCTTGCCATCCAACGAGATTGGTTTGATAGCAGCATCGAAAAAAACCGGTTTTGTTTGGGATTGCGACGGCGGCGTGAATGTTTGCTGCTTTGGAAAGACCGATAAAAAACATCTATTTTAATTTTTTTTATTGACAACGACTATCCATTCCTGTAGTATTGCGTTGATCTTCGTAATTGAAAAGGCAAACTGCGTGAAAACGCAGGACGCGAAGGAACGGGTCCTCACTTGGAATAAACCCAATTAGGATAGCCGCACTGTTGAAGATCAGAGGTTTTGCCCTTTTCAACGACAGTGCGTTTTGTGCATTTGCCCAATACGATTTCACGCACTGTTGATGGTATTCAACAGTGCGTTTTTTTGTTTCCGCACTGTTGGTTCATGGTGCGGTTTTTTTATGGCCTATTGTTTTGTAATGTAACACACTTTTTCTGTTTTCTGCATACGTTTTTTCCCTCAGAAACGCGGTTTCTCCTTTTAGCATACGCTATTGTTTATCTACTACCGCGTTCGAACCCGTATCAAGGATCTTTTATGAAATCCGCCTACGTCTATTGCTATCTTCGATCCACCATTTACCTACTCGACTATGGAGGCCATTAACGACAATGCCAGATAACCAACCCCCAAAAAACGCGCCTACGCGCCCCAAATTGCTTTTTGTACACAGCGGCTCCGTCAAAAAGCGCCTCACCTTTGAAACTGCTGCCGAAATGGGTGTGGAGATCTATCTCCTCAACGCCAACCCCGGCTGGGCAGATACATATGCCCAAGAAACCATTTATACCCACGGCAAATCCCTTGCCGATATTCTAACCCTCGTTGAAGAATTGCACCAACGCGTCACCCTCACTGGCGTGGTCACCTTTTGGGAAGAAGACGTCCCCACCTGTGCCCACATTGCCCATCAGTTGGGCCTGCCCGGCAATACCCCACAAGCGGCCATGAACGCCCGCAGCAAATATCTCATGCGCGAAGCCCTTCAAAACGCAGGCGTGCCCGTGCCCAATTTCCGCCTCATTACGGGCGAAGAATCGCTCATCCAAGCCTGCAAAGAACTCAAATTACCAGCCGTGCTCAAACCCGAGTGGGGTGCCGACAGCGAATGGGTCACCCGGGTTGAAACTGCCGAACACGCCCTCCAAACGTATCGCGAAAACCGCAACCGGGCCCGTGTACAAGACAGCCTGTATCCCTATCCACCCGCGCGGTTTGTGCTCGAAGAATTCTTGTCTGGCCCCGAAGTGAGCATCGAAGGCGTTGTTAAAGACGGCCAAATCACACTCTATGCCATCATCGACAAAGCCAAAATGGACGATGGTTCATTTATCGAACGCGGTGAAACCACACCTTCGCGTTTTCCCCAAACCATTCAAAATGCCATCCGCGACATGGTCGTCGATGGCGTCAACGCACAAGGGCTAACCCACTCAGGCATTCACGCCGAAATTAAGCTCACACCCAAAGGCCCACGCATTGTCGAAATTGGTGCCCGCATGGGTGGCGACTGCATTCAGCCCTTGGTCAAACGTGTGTATGGCATCAATTTGGCCGAGGAAAACATTCGGGTGGCATTGAGCTTGCCCATTCATGCGTCTGTCCGCCCCAAAGGATGGGGCATCTCAACCACGCTGGTCCCAGAACAACCGGGGCAGGTGCACATCAAGCCCATTCGGTATGCCAAGCGCAATAACAAACTCATCGAAATTGTTTATACCAAACAAGATGGGGATCGTGTTGAAGTGCCTCCAGTGGCATATGACAACCTTGGTTGGGTTAGTGTATGGGGCAAAAACTACACCTCTGCCAAACGCAGCCTCGACCTGCACACCCATCGCGTTGCCCGTGCCTTCGACATCAACGCCCATACACCCGTCATGTATGGAGACGTTGCAGACTAAACAATCGATGAAATCGATCACAAGTCTCAGCTCTACAGGTCGCAAGTCAGAATCAATACCTGGGAATTCAGTCCTCTATTGGCCTAACCATCATCTGTCTGAATCCCGTTGGCGTAGTGGCACGGTTCCCGTGCCCCGCATTTTTCGGTGAATTTTCAGCCGGGCGCAAAGAGTACGCCCAATGAAAGGTTTTCTCTTGAAACATATCCTCATCGTACACACGGCCATTGATCCAACGCCTTTTACCCAAGCCCAAACAGAAAAAGGCTTTCGGTTTTCACTGCTCAAAAAACAGCCCGATGCCAACGACGATGTCTGTTTTGACCGCATCATTGCTTGTGACTTTGAAGCCCACTTTGACAAGGCACTTCAACAGGTGCACCAATTGCATGCCCAAGATCCCATCCACGGGGTCACCAGCTTTTCTGAAACCGGCGTGCTCATGGCCAGCTTTATTGCGCACGAATTGGGTTTGCCAAGCAATCACCCCAGCGCGGCATTACGTGCGCGCAACAAATTTCTCATGCGCAAAGCCTTGCAAGAAGCAGGTTTGATGGTACCCGAATATCATTTGGTACACGATGCAGAAGCCATCTATCAACACGTACAAAACCGTCAAGCCCCTATGGTGCTCAAACCCTTAAGTGGGTCTTCAAGCTACGGGGTCATTCGCATCGATCCCACCGACAGCCCAGAAGAAATCGAAACACACCTTGAAACAGTGCAAACCTATATTCGCACCTATAAAGAACACTATCCCCAATATCCATTTGAATTTTGGCTGCCCGAAGCCGGCCACGGCATTGCCCCATCTGACGTGATGAATCCCGAAACAGACTTTCTGTTAGAAGGTTTTATCCACGGGCAACAAATTAGCGTAGACGGCATTGTTTCCAATGGGCAGGTCTCTTGTTTTGGTGTCATTGAAATTGAACGCATTAAAAACACCGACTACTTTCTCGAATATGAAGAATGGATGCCCACACGCCTGGGCGAATCTACCGAAAGTCGCATCAAACATACCGTAGAAGAAGCCGTTCAGGCTTTAGGGCTCACCAACTCGTGTTTTCATTGCGAGCTCAAAATCAATGAACAAGGCATCTTTGTCATTGAAATTGCCGCACGCCGAGGCGCCGACAACATCACCGACTTTCTCAAACGCGTGATGCACATCGACATCTACGAAGAAGGCCTGCGCCTCGCAACGGGTGAATCGCGCATTTATGCCAACCACCCCTACCAAGGTGCAATGCACATGCGTTACTTTTTGCCCGAAGTCTCAGGCACCCTCATAGCCATTCACGGCGAAGACGCCGTTCGAAAAGATCCGCGCTTGAGCGAACTCTACTTTGAATTTTCACCAGGTGATGCTCTGCTTGCGCCCCCACATGGATATGAGTTTTTGGGATACATATCGGTCTTTGACCAAACCCTAAAAGACGCACATAACACACTTGAAGAACTCTATGCCCAAGTTCAGTTCCATATCGCACCTCAACCTGTTTTACAAGCAAAAGAAGAAGGCATAACACAATGAGCGAAACACTCCTTGTTGTGCAACCCAGCGAAGATTATGCACGCCGAATTTTAAGCACCGTGCCCGATGCTGTCTTTGTAACCGACACACAACGTGCCAAAGAACTCAAGCATCATCCAAAGGTCATTGCGACCAACTTGAATGATCCAGAAGAAACGCGCCAAGATGTAACGGATTGGGCAAGCACACACAGTGTAAAATTTTCGGGCATCACGACCTTTATATGCGAAGCGATGAGTGAAACCGCTGCCTTAGCACACAGGCTTAAATTGCCATTTCACACCGACGCACTCGTACAACGCACACGTAACAAATACAAGACCAACATGGCATGGCAACGCGAACGCGTTCCCACACCCGCGACACAAGAAGTACGCGACCTCAATGACCTCCTCGATTTTGCAGCCCAAACAGATGGGCCATACATTCTCAAACCGTCAGAAGGATCGGGCAGTGCCTGGGTGTTACGCGTCGAAAACTCAGACGACCTCATGGATGCGCACACACGAATCACCACCGGCATTGATCAATCGAGCTACCTCGTTCAACAATGCGTTTCGGGCAGAGAATTTAGTGCCGATCTTTACATTGAGCGCGGCAACTTACACATTTTGCGCCTCACAGAGAAATACCTACTGCCCTGTCAAGGTCGTGCAGGTTTGGTCGGTGCTTATTACCCTGCCAAAGTGACCGATGTCATGCGCGACACCCTGCACGCCACTTTTTTGCGCGGCACCATGGCCTTGGGTGTCAAACACGGCATTGTAATGGTCGATGCCATTTGGATGCGCGGCAAACCTTACCTGCTCGAAATGGCCCTTCGCCCCGGCGGTGACTGTTTGCCCGACTTGTGCATCCACGCCACCGGTTATGACCCCATTCGCACAGCCTGTGAAGTGGCATTGGGCAAGTCACCAGAACTGCCCAATATAGACCAACCCAAACCTGTAGCGGCACTCCATCTCATCACCGATCAAAGTGGCATCATTCAAGACATCAACTTTGACCGACTCAAAAAACACCCCGCTGTTTTGCATGTAGAGCCCTATCACCTCAAAGGTGATGAATTGCGATCTTGGGAAGGCAGTTATGACGACAGCATTTTGGCATCGTGCATCGTATACTGTGCCAAACCCGACGACCTGCCCCTATTGGTCGAAATGCTCACCAAGCGCATAGACCTTCAGGTCAAGCCCATTGTGAAACGCAAAGAAAGAATAAGCGCGTAAAAATAATCCCCATTTTATCGAATGCTCACAAAAGCACCAAAGTGCAAGAAGACACTCTTCTATCGACTCACGTCGATAGAAGGGTGCAAAGGGACATTATGAAAAACAACGAATACCAATCACTTCTCGACGCGTTCTTAGAAACCGATAACACAACCCTCTATAAGGGTGAACTCACAGGCCTGGTCAACGAAGTCCTTTCCAAGCGCGACACCTTGCTCGATATCGCACACACGTTTGGCACACCAGCCTACCTCTTGGATGAACCCCGTTTATTACAACAAATTGACCGCTTTCAAAAAGCCTTTGCACAAAAACAACACACCGTACGCACCCACTATGCTTTCAAAGCCAACCCCACCCATTCTATAGTACAAACCATTCAAAAAGCAGGCTTGAGCGCCGATGCATCCAGTGGCCTTGAACTCGAATTGGCTCTCCAATGCGGTTTTCAACACATCGTCTTTAGCGGCCCAGCCAAAACGGAAGACGAGTTGCGTTTGGCCGTTGAAAATGCAGATCGTGTCACCGTTCACTTAGACAGCCACCACGAACGCGAACGTCTCAATGCCCTCGCAGCCCAACATGGTGTTACCATACGTGCAGGCATCCGCCTCAACACCAGTGCCCACGGCCTCTGGACCAAATTTGGCATTCCGCTCAATGCCCTACCCGAGTTTGTGCGCACATCTGCCCAATTTGAAAACATCGATTTACAAGGCATTCAATTTCACCTCAGTTGGAACCGCCAATCCAATGGCTACCAAAACACACTGGCCGAACTTGCCCCCGTGCTCAGCAACAGCGCACCGCCAAACGGTTGGCAATTCATTGACATCGGTGGCGGATATTACCCCGAAGACGATGAAGCCGTTTACCCTTGGATGACACCCCAAAATCGTCTGCGTGCCACCCTCGAAGGCAAAGACCCCAATCAGCCACCTGCCGATTGGGACATGCAATATCTCTTGCATCCCGTACAACCCATCGAAGACATGGCACACGACATACTCGAAGCCTTTGAACAACAGCTTGCGCCCTTAGGCAATCCACAAATTTGGCTCGAACCGGGACGCTACCTCGCCAACCCCGCCGTTCATCTCTTCCTTCAAGTACAAGACATCAAAGGCGACGACATTGCCATCACCGACGGCGGCACCAACCTATTGGGGTGGGAAAAACTTGAATCGGAACATTGCCCCCTCATCAATCTGACACACCCAGCCCAAACACAACAAAAAATTCGCGTTTACGGCAGTTTGTGTACCCCACACGACCTGTGGGGCTTCACCTGTTATGCCCAAAAAATGGAAATAGGCGACATCCTCCTCTTGCCCGCACAAGGTTCCTACGTACAAACTTTGTCACAACGCTTCATCAAACCCATTTGCCAAACCCTCACGTATGGTTCAAATGGCGAAACAACACGGGTTAGCCAAACCGAACAATTTGAAGACCGGTATCCAGAGTTCCAGCAAAAAAACAACCTGCTCGTGGTCTAATATTTCATGAACATTTCCCTCCTCGATCAAACCATCGTCATTGTCTACTTCTTAGGCATGATTGCCATTGGAGCCTCTGTTGCCTCCCGCATTCGCTCCTTTGACCAATTTATCATTGCGGGTCGCCAACTCAGCGCCCCCCTCTTAATCTGCACGCTCGTCTCCACCTATTACGGCCTGGGTGTTCTCCTAGCCGGTTCCGAAATCAGCTATGAATCAGGCGTCGTCAACTGGTTCTTCGACACCGCCCCCGCTTATCTTGCCGCACTCTTCACCGGCCTGGTACTCACCAAAAAGATTCGCCGACACGACGTACGCTCCATTCCCGACATCATCTACGCCCACTACGGCCTTGTGCCACGCATCTTCACCGCAGCCGCCAGCTTTATCTACGCCTTACCGGCCTTTTCAATCATTGGCATCGGGGGTCTCTTCCATGCCCTATTTGGCATCCCCTTTGAATGGGGCCTCATTTTTGGCAGCATCATTGCACTGTGTTATACTCTCTTGGGTGGCCTGCTCGCAGTAGCCCTCACAGACGCCGTGCAATTCCTCCTCATGGCCAGCACCCTTGCCATTGCCGCCTATCTGGGGCTTTCACAAGTTGGTGGCATTCCCGAAATGCAGCGCCTCTTGCCCGATCACTTTGAACCCACGGGTGGCCGCCCCATTGCCCTCTTGTTTGTCTACGGCCTCACCTCACTCAGCGTGCTCATTGAACCCGCCTTTTACCAACGTATCTTTGCCGCTCGTACCCACCGCGATGTGGTCATTGCACTTAGTGCAGGTGTCGTCATTTGGATGAGTTATGACTGGGTCATCACCATGCTCGGCATTGGTGCCCACGCCGCCGTTGAACAAGGTCTGATGCCCGCCCCCGAACACCTCGATCAGGCCGTCAGCCAATTTGTCCTCCACGTCCTTCCCACCGGTCTCAAAGGCCTCTTTGCCGCCGGACTCATGGCGGCGGCCATGTCCACCATCGACAGCTACTTGCTCATTTGCGCCAGCAACATCGTCTACGACATTTATCAACCCTTAGCCAAAAACAAACTTAACGACCGCTCGCTCCTCCTCTGGACACGCGTGGCCATGTTCTTTGCCACCATTGCAACCATATTGCTCTGCCTCTATTTTAGCAATGTCGAACGCCTCTGGATTTTCATCACCGCCATTCTTGTTTGCACCGCACTGGTACCCACCATCGCCGCCTACTACTGGCCCAATGTCAAACGCCGCGCAGGCCAAATTACGACGACCGTAGGATTCATTCTGGTCCTCATCTACTACGCCTGGGTCGATTTGCTCGGTGTTTGGGACGAAGAAGAAATTGCCTACATCTGGCGTGGCGACCTCTTCGGTTTTTCACTCACCCTCAACCAAGACTACGGCATCCTCTACATTCTCCCACTCGTCATCCTCACCTTCCTCATTGCCCAACTCACCCCCGGAGGTAAAAAATGAACCTCTACGAACTCGCCACCTACATTGCCATTCCCCTGCTTGGTCTGGGCAGCCTCGCCGTCTTTATCGCCTTCCTCCTCGAATTCTTCAGACACCCCCCCGACGATTCTCAATCCAACGATCCGCAACCTTAATCATCCCACAACAAATGGACAGACCTCCTCGAAGACGTCTATTACAAGTGCCGCCCACGAAATATCTGCACGAGACCGTACATGACGCCGACAAGCGGGTAAAGCACTGGCCATTTTCTTCCGACTAAAAAGAATGTACTGAAACATAGAATCTTCAATAAAAACATCAGTATCTCCGTGTACCAGTCTTTAGCATAATCGAATACATAGTTCTTTCTCTCTGCTTTGCACAAATCCCACTCTTTAGTATATTGGTGGTACAATGGTAGTACTTATACCCTACAACACGAGGCCTCAAATATGAAAACCAAAACATCTATCACACTTTCTGAAGATTTGCTCAAAGAAATTGATCGCTATCTTGGACGCTCGGGCAACCGTTCCGCTTTTTTCGAAATGGCAGTTCGAGATTATCTGGCTCAAAAAGCCCACCAGATGAACGAAGCCAGAGATCTCGAAATCCTGAACCAGCAGGCAGATATTCTCAACCGAGAAGCCAAGGACGTCTTGTCTTATCAGGTAGAACTGTGAGACGTGGCGAACTTTATCGCGTTTACAAAGGATCACCTCACGATTCGAAACGACACCGTGTCTTTGTAATCGTAAGCCGCCAAGTGCTCCTTGACTCCAAATATTCCACGGTTATTTGCGCACCCATTTATTCTTCGCATAGTGGCCTTTCCACGCAAGTATTTGTCGGTGTTGGTGAAGGACTCAAACACGACAGCAGTATCCATTGCGACGACTTGGTCAGCATCCCCAAATCTTCTCTCACACATTTCGTTGGCACCCTCTCACCGACCAAACTACAAGAACTCGACCAAGCCCTTACGATAGCTTTGGCATTGAGTCGATTCTAATTGGGTGAGTCTCTCACAACCCAGTGGATTCAGAAAGTTTTTTGCATACGAAATCTCGAAACGGAAAACCCCAATTTCTCATACAGACCAACAGCTGCCTCATTGTTTGCCGTTACCATCAACTCAACCTCTTCTACATTGTGCTTTTGCAATTCCTGCAACACATGTCGCATCAAGGCTTCTCCAACACCCTTTCTTCTATAATCAGGCGTCACATACAGATTATCTACAAAGGTGGCCCCCTCCTCAACATCCACCAATATCAATCCCACAGGTACTTCATTTTCAACCGCTGTATATCCCCAATGACTACCCCGCGTAATTTGCTTTTTGATTCTATTCAAAGAAGCGTGCACCTGCTCGTCACTCACATTTGAATCTGTATCCAAAAATGCCGATCTTTCCGCTTCGGAGCACAACACCTCATCATCCTCAAATGAAAAAGGTCTGATTTCAATTGCCATCTTCCCCTCCGAGATATGCATCGCCACATTTATCCATGAGCCAAATTCTCTTTATCCATCCACATATGCATCAGCGTCGGTGCCCGCCGTAAAAGCAGCATATAAACATTGCCAATTAGAAATCCTAAGAAGGAATGACAGGCAGCAAAATATGTGAAGGATATTCACGGGCATGGTGAACCGTCTGATTTGCCCGACAAAGTTCAACATCTGTCCCAAACGCATGTCCCGTATTGGCATTGCGGTCGAAACGTGGAAAATTAGATGAAGAGATATCCAAACGGATGCAGTGACCCTTTTGAAAAACATTGGCCGTAACCCCAACCTCAATTTCGTATTCATAGATTCGATTCGGTTCCAAAAGGGTAGGTTCACTAAAGCTCTGGCGATAACGTGCCCGCACAATGCCGTCGCAAAGATTTTTGGCATATCCCGTGGGAGAAACATCAACCAGCTTAGCGGTCCAATCGGTATCGGAAACATCCGTCGCGGCATAGAGTACCACTTTGATAGGTCCCGTCACTTCCAAGTCAGCATCCAAAGGCGCACTCGTGTAACACAGCACATCACCACGCATTTCGGCAGGGCGCTGATCATAAGGCCCCCAAGGTACAATATCGGGCGAACAACAGTTGTTGCCCCCCACCGTTTGCACGGGATTATTGGGGTCATAAATATAGTGATCTGGAGATTCCTGAGCAGGGGGTTCGGTGGACAGTTCCCCATCGCCGATCAGGCTGTTGGCATGGCCACTGGAGTGGAGATACCATTTTTGCCACTGTGTGCGCGCCAAAGGCCACTCATGTTCATCGCGCCATTCATTGGTGCCCATAATGAAAAGCCGGAGGGGCGGTTCATCTAAAATCCCGTTGTCAATTCCTCTGAGCCAATGGTCGAACCATCGCATCTCCATGGATTCAAGATCCACCATCGAGTGCACACCAAAATCGATATCACCCGTTCGAGGTGATGTGCTTAAAGCGTGCGGCCAGGGACCAACTATGAGTTTGCTTTGTTTGGATTCGGGCGTGCCGCCATTTAAGCGCAGACCATTAAAATTAGTAAAGGTTTGCGGTGCATAGAGGTCATACCAGCCACCCATATTAAAAGCAGGCACAGAAATGTCGCCCCAGTGATTCTCTCCATTCATAGCATCCCAATAATCGTCATAGCTGGGATGTTCTATCCAATCTTTCCAAAATCCAAGATCTCGCCCAGCTTCTTTGTCCATATCCTTCAATGGAAGCGTGCGAAAAGCTTCTGTCCAATTGTGAAAATCAATACTCTGAGCCGTACGAGCCGTCGTACGCATGCCCCAAGTCAGCATCACATTTAATTGAAAAACACCGCCTGGATAAACCAACCCCGTGTAGCTGTCGTTACAAATAACGCGGGGTGCCATACAGGTAAGATATTGACTTCCATGTGGCGCACTTTGCCACTGAGTCGTGCCCAAATAAGACGCGCCCGATGTACCAATTTTGCCATTGCTCCAAGATTGCTGTCCAATCCACTCCTGTGTATCATGCCCATCTGGGCCTTCTCTAAAAGGATAATACTCACCCTCAGAATCCCAACGCCCTCGAACGTCCTGAATGACACAGACATAGCCATTATTGGCCAACCGGCGACCCTTTTCAATAAGGGCATCTGTGTTGTTGCTATAAGGTGTTCGAATCAAAACCGTGGGAAATGAACCGGATGATTGGGGGCTATAAATGTCGGTAGAGAGATGGACACCATCGCGCATAGGCACTTTGACATCGAGTTGCATATCGACTTCGTGATGAGACGGCATAGGGAGTTTCCTTTGTAACGAGTAAAGGGTAGCCTTTTACACGACAATATACGCGTGTTTCTTACCAATCAAAAATCAAAAAGCCAATCTGCATCACATCCACGCTCAACCCAAAACCCCAACCGCCGCATCAAATTCACCGAATTAGGATCTTGAGTGCGCAAACCTTTCTTTTAAGTCTTCTGGCGTACCCTTGATCCCAGACCACGAATTTTTTACCTCTGGATCTGCATAAACTTGATCATAAACGTCACTGAGATAATTTGGACTTAAATGATTTAAAAGCAGCATTTTAGTCCCAATAACAGACACAAAACTTCCTCTTGATCATGAAAATGTTAACTTCACGTCAAATTCATGACATACTTAAAATGGAAAAATTCTATATACTTGTGAAACACTACGGGTAACCGTGGCGTCACAACTTGAAATAACGAGAAACAAAGCACCGCATGTACCTGTCGGTGTGATTTGGGGTCCTCGCGCCGTCCCGCCAAGAACTCGCGCAAAAATTGACCCGCATCCAATGCTTGTTTTCCAAAAACCTCCAAAACACGTTAATCATTACATTCCAATAACTTACCCGATAAAAAATAAAAAAAGCGCTTACTCGTTCATCCTCCAAATCATCAAAAAAGGGAAGGAACGAGCAGGCGCCTTAAGGACTGGAATGGCTATCCCGCTGAAACTCAATGAGTTTCGTAATCTTGTTTTTTTTACAGGCCAGTCGGGAATAATGTAGCAGATCCAAAATCGTGCGTCAAGAAAAAATTTGGAAATTGGCTTTTGACAGCCTATATACCCATCCTTAATTGCAACCAACCACACCTCGAAAAGAAGCGATCATGACCGACGCAGAAAAATATCTCTTTGACGTACACGGCTATTTTGTGGTTAAAAATATGCTGTCATCTGAAGAAGTTGCCGCAGCCAATGCAGCCATTGATCATTATGCCGACAAAATCAACATTCGCCCAAATGATTTGGCAAGAGAATCTCCACCCTTGCAGGGCAGTATAGGTCGAGGAGACTTGGGTGGCATGCTCACCTGGGACAAACCGCACTGCGAGATTTTCCGCAATATGATGGTACACACCAAACTCACACCCTATTTAGAAGACTTGCTCGGCCTTGGGTTTCGATTAGAAGCGATGGGCACCATCATTATGGACGAAGGTGCCGAAGGTTTCTGGTTTCACGAAGGTGGCGAACCATTAGACCGCTCTCGAAGTTACCTCTATCGCAACGGGCGTATGTATAGTGGCATGACCAACGTCGCCGTACAACTCGCCGACATTGCGCCCGGAGATGGTGGCTTCGCTTGTTTGCCAGGAAGTCACAAAGCCAACTACCCTTGCCCCGATGATATCCGGCTCTACCAAACCCATCAAGATCGCATGGTGCAAATTGCTGCCCAAGCCGGAGATGCCATTGTCTTTTTCGAATGCCTTATGCACGGCTCCTTACCTTGGGTCGCCAAACACCAGCGTCGTTCAGTCATCATGCGATATAACAATGGCGTCACGGCAGAAAACCTCATGGGCACCTACACACCACCCCCATTTTATAACGAATTAACCGACACCCAAAAAGCAGTCATATCAGCCCCAAAATACCGCAAAGAAGACAAGGGATCACGGCTCTATAAAGTTAGTTTCTAAAGAAAGAGGGCACCAAATATACCGAAGGATATTTTCCACCATAAGAACCCATGTCGATAGAAAGTAGGGTTTTTGAAAACATGATTCCTGAATCACAACCGATACGACTCAGGACACATTGGCAAACACAAAGCCGGGTTATGGAAACATCCATAACCCGGCTTTATATTTTTACAACCCATTCTTTTTGATTGCGACGCCCCATAAAATACGTCATGATTGGTCAACTGAGATCTAATCCGTTTCATATTCCTATAGGCCTTTTCTTTTTAACAGAAACCCAGCAGCCTACAGCCCACGTCCATTCGATGGCAGGCTCAGTGACACTTTGGTGGGGAAATCTGGGAAAAGTGTTGAATGAGCAAGTTTACCACAGGTATCAAAAAATGTAAGCTGACCTTCTTCGTCACAAACCCAAACCTCACGCGCACCCTTAGCCAGGTAGAGATCCCTTTTCTCTTCCATCTCCGCCATCGTATTTGAGGGTGAAAGCACTTCAACACAGATTTCAGGGGCGACTCTATAGGGCGTTTCCAGACCATTTTGTTCAAAAAAATGAGCCGACCCCCAGATGACATCTGCAACCTTAACCCCTTTGGCGGTTTCAATGGAACATTCAGGAAAAGTCTCCCCCAAAGCATCTTGCTGATTCAGCAAGCGCGCGATTTTGCTCTGAATAAGCCCGTGACGATTTGAGGCAGGCGACATAACAATATGACCCCATTCATTGAGTTCAATTTTATAGGGAAGATCTTGCAACGTCTTATCATTGATAACTTCGGACCATTTCATTGGGCATATCCCGAATAAGTGAATTCGATAGTCTGATATTTCTTCCCCAAAAATATACTGTCATATCCTTCGATTTTCAAGGGTGATTCCTATAAACCTCTAAAAGGAACAATCGGAAGCCAAACCAGAATGGCCATAACGATGTCGTTATAGAACCAAAACAAACGTTTCTATCTCAGAAAGTTTATCACATTCAATGAAAAAGATCGTTCTTGTCTCTGGCGCACCTGGCGCTGGTAAGACAACACTTGCGCATCTCTCAACTGAAATAAGAACAGTGAGATCATAGAAGTGGATACCACCCACCCCGTAGATATAGATGCTTTACGGCTTCAAACCCAACAAACCTGGAAGACTGCCTGACCGATACGAAAAATCGTATTGCCATAAACAACCCCTTGGAAGTTATACTCTATGAACCAAGAATCTGAGCTGGGATCTATCATCTTTGGCGGCATGGCCATTACAGGGTTGGCCTGGGGCGGTGCTGACTTAAAGGAGTCGATGGCAGCGATACATACCGCACTCGATCATGGCATTACAACCTTCGACACGGCGCCTTCTTACGGTTTCGGTCTGAGTGAAGAACTCATTGGTCGCGCCATAGCGGGTCAACGCAATCGCGTCTATATTGCAACCAAGGTAGGCCTTCGCTGGGACGGTGTTCCTGGAAAGCTTCACATGCGCGAGACATTCCGCGGTAAGGAATATGTCGTCGTACGCCACGCCAAAGCCGATAGCATCGTGTGGGAGGTTGAGCAGAGCTTGCGTCGCTTGGGCACAGACTGGATCGAATGGAACAAAGTATCAGGAAAACCCAGCGACCAGGTGAAGTCAAAGCCCAGGGATAAGAAAAGGCAGTGCCAAACGATGAAAAGCACCCGGCTCCTCCAACTGGGGTGTATGCCCCGCGTTTTCCAGCACTTCCAAACGCGCGCCTGTAATGGCTGCTTGCATTTCTTCACCATGAGCCACAGTACGAGAACGGTCGTGCCCCCCCTGAATGATTAACGTAGGCACCTTGACCTCCTGGAGTCGCGCCAGTGTATGGGTGCCTGCATTGGAACGCGCTGCCTCAATTGCTGCCTGTTGAGAAGCCATACCTGCAATTGCCAAAAACTCGGAAAAGCGTTCTTCAGACGGTTGCGTATGAAAGAACCCCTCGACAATGGGGCGCACAGTCGCCTCGTCCCAAGGTGCACCGGCAAGACGCTCAACCTTTGCCAAAGCCCCGTCTGGGTCACCGGTGTACGCGCCCGTTGCAACCAGCAGCAACCGCGCCACCCGCTCAGGGTGGCGCAGCACAAATTGCTGAGCCACCACACCACCCATGGAACTCCCTGCCATAACAACACGCCCGATGTTACGAGCATCAAGCAACGCCGCCAACGTATCTGCGAAAGCCTCCATAGTATAAGGCCCCACCAAGCCTGCAGAACCTGCGAAACCTGGCAAATCCACCGCAATACCATGACCCCCTTGTTGCGCAATCCGTTCCACCGTAGGTGCCCAATAGGCCGAAGACTGGCAATAACCATGGACAAATAAAACAACCGGCGGTTTGCCAGTACATTCAATACAGTTCATTACGCGCCCCCTTTAATCTCTTTGATTGGAATTGTTCGCCACTTGCCGGATCCGTATAATATGGCAAATTTAAATGATCGTGCACGTTATATCATCGCCCCGCCCTCAAAGACAAATAGAGGCGGAGCCACCTTTAGAAAGTTATTGCCCCCATGGAACACAGCACCAAAGAAAAAAGCCTTGAACGCATCGCCATCAAAAATGCGCAGCTCATTGAAACACTCAAGGTAAGCGAGGCTGAGCGTAAAGCCATCATCGAATCCACACCAAATGCACTGGTGATCACCAGCAAAAACGAGGGCCGCATCTTATATGCCAACCCGCAATTTGCTACAGCATTTGGCCTGTCTGAAAATGAGTTGCTTGGGCGAAGAGTACGGGATCTTTATTATGATCCTTCAGATCGAAAAAAACTGCTCGCCGAAATCTCACAAACCGGCAGTGTTCACAATTATGAAATGCGCTTGAAGAAGGGCGACGACACAACACTTTGGGTGAGTACGTGTGTGCAACCCCTGACCTTTAGGGAAGAACAAGCTTTACTCATCGTACTGACAGACATCACAGATCGCAAGCAGGCAGAAGAGGCACTGGAGCAACTTCAGCAAAAAAACGAACTCATCCTGAAATCTGCTGGAGAGGGAATCTACGGACTCGATCAACATGGAAACACCACGTTCGTAAACCCAGCTGCCGCCGAGATTCTTGGCTGGTCACCCGAAGACTTGCTCGGCAACCCCCAGCACGACCTCATTCATCACACAAAACCCGACGGTGCCACCTACAAACGAGAAGCCTGTCCCATCTACGCCGCCTTCAAAGACGGCGAGGTTCACACAGTCAACAACGAGCTGTTTTGGCGAAAAGATGGCACCAGCCTCCCAGTCGAATACACAAGCACACCTATGCGTGACAAAGAGAACAATCTAATAGGTGCCGTCGTCACTTTTCGCGACATCACGCAACGCAAACAAGCAGAGAAAGCGCTACGCGATGCACTTGATGAAGTAGAAGAATTGAAAGACCAATTGCAAGCCGAGAATGTGTACTTGCAAGAAGAGATTAGACTGGAACACAATTTCGACAACATCATCAGCACGAGTGCATCGTTTAAAAAAGTTTTGAGAAATGTAGAACAAGTCGCTTCGACCCCTTCGACCGTACTGATACTCGGCGAGACCGGCACGGGCAAAGAACTCATTGCCCGCGCCCTGCATACGCTCAGCCCCCGCAAAGAAAGACCGTTGGTCAAAATCAACTGTGCGGCGCTGCCTGCAAGCCTCATTGAAAGTGAACTGTTCGGTCATGAAAGAGGGGCCTTTTCAGGAGCCGTCGCTCGCAAACAAGGCCGCTTCGAACTGGCAGATCGTGGCACCATATTTTTAGATGAGATTGGCGATTTGCCCCTGGACCTACAGGCCAAGCTTCTGCGTGCGCTACAAGAAGGGGAATTTGAAAGGCTCGGCGGCACACAAACCCTCAAAGTAGATGTCAGAGTGATCGCCGCCACCAACCGCAACCTCGAAGAAGCCAGCCGCACAGGTGAATTCCGCGAAGATCTTTTCTACAGACTGAATGTCTTCCCAATCACGCTCCCACCCCTAAGAGACCGCTCAGAAGATATTCCCGTACTCGTAAATCACTTCATCCACAAACTGGGTGCCAAAACGGGCAAAAAGATCACGTCGATCCCACAAAAAGTAATGACAGCCCTACAAGCCTACGACTATCCGGGCAATGTCAGAGAGTTGGAAAACATCATTGAACGCGCCATCATCTTGTCAAACGAAGAAACCTTGCAACTCGATCAAAGTTTAGAGTTGGGAAAAAGTTCACTCAGTGAAAATGATTGCACACTTGAAGAAGTAGAACGCCAGCACATCACAGCCACGCTCGAAAAAACCAACTGGCGCATTGAAGGTCCAAAGGGCGCGGCTCTCCCTTTAGGCCTGAACCCAAACACCCTTCGATCTCGAATGCAACGACTTGGAATCAAAAAACCCTCGCAAGCCTAAGTCCTCATTACCGAGCAGATCCAGACTTCACACGATGTCTGAAATGACCCACGCTTCAATTTTACACGCGCGTGTAAAATTACTAAAAATACCCATCAGCAAACGTCACCATATTGTCACTGTTGATATAAAACCGTAACAGTGTGTTCACCCTCCGACATTGCGCAGCTTGCACAACCGCCCAGTTCTCATCAGTGAGAACTGGGCGGTTTTTATATCTCATAACTTCGGTTTTTGATTTTTATTACGTGAAACGCTTCTTCTTTTTCTGTTGTATATCGTTACATCTACGATATATCACAGATTGTCTTTTGTCACGCCTCCTCCTACCGCAAATCAAATTTCAACTTAAATCATTTATTTTCAAATACTTAATTTTTTCCTCACTCTTTACAACCTCTTTGGCACACGGATTGCCATAGATTATGGGTGAGACGCTCACAGTATCTATCCAGCCAGCCGGACAAATCGTATTGGACAGCCCCACTTATTCTACACCAAGGAACCCCATCATGAAAACACCCGTCAGCGACATCGCATTCACCCCTTCAGTAAAGACCCAACAAGAACTTAAGGGATCCCGAAAAGGCTATGAAAAAATGGAAGAAACCGGTGGCTGGCGCGACCAAGTCGACGCAGACCTCAAGGCCTTCCTCGCCGAGCGTGATTCCTTCTACTTAGGAACGGCAAGCGCCGACGGACGCCCTTACATTCAGCACCGAGGAGGTCCTAAAGGTTTCCTCAAAATCCTCGACGCATCCACCCTGGCCTTCGTCGACTACGCTGGCAATCGACAGTACATCTCAATGGGCAACCTATCTGAGAACAATCAAGCCTACATCTTTCTCATGGACTACCCCAACCGTCGTCGTATCAAAATCTGGGGACGCGCCGAAATCATCGAAAACGATCCAGAGCTCCTCAAACGCCTGCTCGACGACGACTATAAAGCCCGTCCTGAACGTGTGTTTGTATTCCACATCGAAGCCTGGGATACAAACTGTCCCCAACACATTCAGCCGCGCTTCACCCATGAAGAGATCGCTCCGGCCATTGAAAAACTCGAACAACGCATTGCCGAACTCGAAGAAGAACTCGCCGCACTCAAATCTGCCAACACCACACCCGTCGTTTAGAATGCAATGGATTATTACGTTGTAAGTTTTTCCAGTGCGCAAATAAACCTGTTCCCATCCTATTTATGTCGTTTCTTTAGAAATACTGAAACCAAGAAAAAACCGCCCTCTCGCGCCATCCACATTTGGAAAGGAACTCTCATTATGAAAAATTACGATGTCATCTGGATCGGAACCGGGCAGGCCACAAGTACAGTGGTCCCACGTTTGGTAGATGCAGGGAAAACCGTCGCCATTGTCGAAGGCGACCGAGTTGGAGGTACCTGTGTCAACTATGGTTGCACCCCCACAAAAACATTGGTCGCCAGTGCGCGCGCCGCTCACATGGCCAGGCGCGGGTCAGATTTTGGCGTAAACATCAGCGACTTCACCATCGACTTTGACAAAGTGATGGCACGCCAAAACAACATCCGTCACGGAAACAGCAAAGGATTGGAAAACTGGTTGGTGAGTATGGAAGGCGTTGATCTTTACAAAGGATACGCCCAGTTTGAAAACGATCACCACGTTCGCATTGGCGATGAAATCATCTCCGGTGAAACAATTGCCCTCAACGTTGGCACCCGCCCAGTGACACTCCCCATTCCAGGTCTTTCTGACGTCCCTTGGCTCGACAATGCACGACTGCTTGACTTAAAAGAATTGCCACAGCATTTGCTCATCGTTGGCGGCAGCTACATTGGCATGGAATTTGCCCAAGCCTTTCGACGTTTTGGCAGCGAAGTCACCATCATCGAAGCCATGCCCCAACTGATGTTGCGAGAAGATGCCGACATTGCGCAATCGGCCAAAGAGATTCTTGAGCGCGAAGGCATCAACATTGTTCTGGGCGCAAAAGTGCAGCAAGTAACACAAGCGGGCGAAAATGCCATTGCAGTTTCTTACGAACACGATGGCAAACCAACCTCCGTCACAGGATCACACCTGCTGGTCGCTGTGGGACGCGCGCCCAACAGCGATAAGCTCACCCTAAAAGCCGCTGGTGTTGAAACCAATGAACGCGGTTTTATCCCCGTGAACGACATCATGCAAACAAATATCCCCCACATCTACGCCATAGGCGACGTCAATGGAGAAGGTGCGTTCACCCACACCTCGGTGAATGATGGCGAGATTTTCTGGGACAATTACTCCGGCCAAGACAATCGCAAGCTCTCTGACCGCATTATCACCTATGCCATGTATATCGACCCTCCTTTGGGCCGGGTTGGCATGACCGAAAAAGAGGCCCGAGAGAGTGGCCGAAATGTATGGATGGCCACGCGCCCAATGAAAGAGATCGCACGCGCCAAAGAGAAAGATGAAACCGCTGGCCTGATCAAAATCTTAGTCGATGCCGACACCGAAGAATTCTTAGGCGCCGCCGTTTTGGGCATAGGGGGTGATGAGATCATCAACATGTTTACAGCTTACATGTACACCAAACAATCTTATAAACTGTTCCGCCGCGCAGTACTGACACACCCCACCGTCTCTGAACTCATCCCCTGGATTCTGGATGATTTGGAGCCTCTTAAATAAACGATCCAATAGTGAGGAATAAGCCCCCTTTTTTAGGAACTGTGGAAATCGGAGTCCTTATCGTCACAGCGAAGATTACATTCTAATCAAGGAATGAGACCGTGAACAAACAAGCGGTTACGATCACACTCACCGACAAGAACTTCAACCGTCAGGTGATCAACAGTTTACACCCTTTTATGGTACACTTTCAAACAAATTGGAGTGGATCATCTGACATCATGACGTGCATTATTGATGATCTATCACAGGTGTATTCAGGTCAGGTTACATTTGGTATAATCGACACAGACAAACACACACAAACCGCTATAAAATTTGGCATAGCATCTGTCCCAACGCTCCTCTTCTTCAAAAATGGCAGAGTGATCGACCAAACCATCGGCATGATTTCGAAGTGCGAACTCTCAGACAAGCTCAAAGTACTCTTGCATTAAGGAATGGGAGTAACAAAGCCCAGACAAATGATTCTGCGTCCAAACGACAAACGCCTGACGACGAACAACGATTTTACGGTTGTCCATTGTCAGGCGTCAGTCCCACCAGATTTGCCGAGGTTATGCAGTTTCTTTTCCGCAACAAACAATCCGAGTCACCTTAGTTTGAAAGATCGTAATACCGAGAACTGATATATCGCTGTTTTAAAATTTTGACCAACACATTCAATACAGCCGCACCCGGAATGGCGACAATCATTCCCACAATACCCCAAAAATGGGCCGAAATCACCAAGGCAAAGATAACCCAAGCCGGATCCAAACCCACTTTGTTGCCCACCACACGAGGCGAGAGAAAGTTCCCTTCAATGTTCTGCACCACCACAAACACACCAATCACCTTGATTAAATTGACCAAAGGATCAACATCGAGCAACACAACCAACGACGCAAGCCCCAAAGAGACAGCGATGCCCACAAAAGGAACGAGATTGGCCAACCCTGTAAACAAACCCAAAAGCACCGCATATCGAATACCAAAAAATGCCAAGCCAAAAGCAGTTAAAGCCGCAACAAAACCACCCACCAAAAATTGCCCGCGCACATAATTGCCAAGAATATCGTCAATACGTCCTATCACCTCTTCTGCGTTCTGAACATGTTTTCGCGGCAATAACGACTGCAAGCTCTCTTTGATGCGCTCAAAATCTTTTAGAACATAATAAGTGACAAACGGAATCAGCGTCAAATTGAGCAATGCCGCAATCCCCGACGTTAGCCCATTGAGCAACGAAGTGGCTTGTGTGGCAAATAATTTTCCAATCTGGGGGAGCTGCCCCAATACTTTTCCCTGAATTTCTCCTGTCGAAATCTCATACCCTTGTGCCTGAACAAATGCCACCACGCTATCGTAATGGTGTTTCAACGCCTCGCCATACCGTGGCAACTGCGTGACCAAATCGCCCACTTCCCGAATCACCACAGGAACCAACACCATACCCACCGCTGCCAGCACCCCCAAGAGTAAAACCACCACCACACCAATGGCCAGCGAACGTGAAATCTTCTTTTCCATCACTTTAACCAGCGGTGCAAGAAGATAAGCC
>JBLHJX010000067.1:0-21581 GCA_047619225.1 Candidatus Latescibacterota bacterium | reverse complement strand
GACTGCACCGGCCTCAAAGTCTCCATCGAATACCTCATGGCCCGCACCCGCGAAACCGTCTCCATCTTCGGCGTCCTACGCGAAGAAATCGCCTTTGGCCCCAAAAACTGGAACCGCAACTTCACCCTCATGGGTTACGGCATGCACAACAAAGAAGCCGCAGAACGCGCCCTCAAGCTCATCGTCAAAGGCGAAGTCAACCTCTCCCCCCTCGTCACCCACAGCCTGCCGCTCACACGCTACAAAGAGGGCGTAGACCTCTTACGAAAAAAAGAAGCCATCAAAGTCTGTTTTGACCCTTGGGGATAATCACAAATAGGAGCAACTCATGAGAAAGTTAAGCGTCTTAATCTTGTCCCTCACACTCATCGCCTGTAGCAGTGATGAATCAAACGTGCCCGATCAACCACCCGAAGCCCCAGCAAAAATTGCAGATGATCAATATATCACAGCTGCAAATGGCCTCAAGCACCACGACCTAACCATTGGAACAGGTGTAGAAGCACAAGAAGGCAAACAAGTCACCGTGCACTACACGGGTTGGCTCACAACCGGAAAAATATTCGACAGTTCAATTGCCAAAAAGAGGCCCTTTTCGCTTACCTTAGGCAGTGGTCAAGTCATCAAAGGATGGGATGAAGGCATCGTCGGCATGCAGGTGGGTGGTCACAGACAATTGGCCATACCCCCCAATCTCGCATACGGCCCCGACGGTTATGCAGGCGTCATTCCCTCCAACGCCACACTCATCTTTGAAATCTATCTCATAGAAGTCAAATAACAGCCGAAAAGGAACAACATGAAAATAAGCATCCCCCTACTGCTTTGTCTCTTTCTTATCACAAGCTGTGGCAGTTCTGTCAACAGCCCGATACAAGATGCACCACAACAAATCGCATCGACCCAATACAACACAACCACACGCGGTGTATTATACAACGACATCACAGTAGGCACAGGCAACATCACCCAACCCGGTCGTTTGTTAACCGTACACTACACAGGATGGTTTGAATCGGGTGTCAAATTTGACAGCTCTGTCGATCGTAACGACCCATTTAAGTTTACACTGGGTGCCGGAAATGTCATTCAAGGATGGGATGAAGGGGTCAATGGCATGCGCGTAGGTGGCCACAGACAACTCATCATCCCGCCCCCACTGGCCTATGGTGAAAGCGGTAGAGGCAGCATTCCCCCCAACGCCACACTCATATTCGAAATAGAACTCATCAACATCCAGTAACCTTTTCGATATATTAAAAAAGGAGCCACGACAAACAATATCGTGGCTCCTTTTTGGTTATGATACACATCTCATGCAAGTTTTGTAAACTATCCTTCCCCCGCCTCATGATACGCCAAATTTGCTTTTGCCGCTTCATCATCCGCATCAATTTTTAAAATCTCACCATAGTATTTCTTCGCAACAACAACATCCCCCTTCAACTCAGCAATGGTGGCCAAACAATGGCGGGTTGCAATGCTATCTGGTCGCTGGTCTAAAATGCGTTCCAATAACAACACACAATCATCTATATAGTCTGGATATTCTATAGGCGTATCTTTTGGACGATTAGATTGATGTGCCAAAACCACCAGACTCATCAATGGGTTCAAACTACCCGCCATGCGACTTCCCCCCCCACGCTTCGCATTCAATCTGATCTGGTCTGGAATTTCAGGCAACCCCAAAACAATCGCTTCCCCCAACGCCACAACCGCGTCATCCTCATGCCCCATCTCAATCAACATCTGCCCACGATTGTAATGCACGGCCGGATTATCCGGCACAAGTTGTATCAACAAATCATAAACTTTGAGCTCCTGTTCCCGGTCATCACCCTGTGCCAAATGTTCTGCTTGACCATACAGCTTTGCCAATTCTTCTTGTGCATGTGCGACCAACCGTTCGCCATCTTTCACATGATATCTTGGCACAGTGAGAATATATTCACCCTTCTTATCGTGCGTAAACAAAGGTGTTTTCACCGTATGAAGAACACCTTCCCGATCCAAATCGGCAACTACTTTGGTCAAAAAAGCAGGCGAACGCGTCTGAAAAATTGGCTTCCAATTGTTCAACTCATGAGAATCTTCAACCTCCCATGGTTCCAAGGACAAAAACAGCTTCAAGATGTCTTTAAATTGCGCAGGCGTCTCATAAAAAAACGAAAACCGATACCCTTCGCCTTCATAAAAATGCACCAACCACCGACTGTATTCTTTTTGAATCACCCACGCATCGCCAATACAATTTCCAACCGTCAGCAAAGACCAAAGTGACCCATCAACGTCCACCTGTTCCAAAGCCTGGGCAATCGTCACATCCTCACCCTCATCATCGTTGCGAGCCATATGAACATCATTGATCACATCGGCCAAAACCAACCCACGGTTTTCCATCTCGCGTAGTGCAACATTCAAATAGGGCGTGTCATATTGTTCTTTTTCAACCGTCAACACACGCACCAATGCCACATCCTCTAATGATGCGCATTCTTGAATAACCGATTGATTCATAGAAACAAAGCCCCCACAAAAACGATCCCCATTATGCACAGCATGAATCGCCAAATAATTCACCGATGGTAAGCCCGCAAAGATAAACGGCGACGTGGACGTTCTATATCCACCGTTTCAGAATCTGCAAGCACCTCTTCACCCGACAACATGCGCATCGCCTTCTTCACCCGACTAACCACCCACCACACCGCGATACCAATCACCGCCATCACCATGCCAATGCTCCGCCCACTGGCATTTTCAAGCGCGCGCACCAAACTGTCGATTACATTTTCTATCATTCACAAAACCTTTCCATCAAGTCATTCGATATGAAAAGCAATATTCCACAACTTCAACGTTTTGTCAAAATGTTCTTCTGCATTGCAACCAGGTTAACTCTCGCTTGCCCAACACTCTAAAACGGCATAAACTATATAATATTCAACATGTTGAGTTTCAAAAACGCCACAAAGAACAAATAACCCGCTTTATATGTCTTTTGAAATTAAATCACTACTTTTTATCTTGAACTTTAAACGTATATTTATCACGTACTGGGTACATTTGCAATTCATATTCAAAACAAACAATAAAAGGGCTTTTTATGATACCAACCTTAAAAAAAGGCCACCGCTTTGGTCTTTGTCTCATCATCTGTTTGCTTGGGTGCTCAGATGCGATTATAAACAGCATTCCTACAGAACCAAGTAATGATCCAGCCATAGCAGAGTTGGGGTTGCGCCTGATACCTCACACGATCGAAATGAATCTGGAAGGTCTCTCCCAAACCGAAATAGATCAAATCTCATTGGGCAGTTACTTGGTCAATGGGGCCGCAGGGTGTACTGGCTGCCACAACTCGCCAACAGGAGAACACTTGGCTGGTGGCGTTGAATTTCCGGCCTTCTTTTTGCCACCCGATATCCAAGGAAACACAACGCTCTTTTCACGAAACTTAACACCAGACCCAGATACCGGCCTGAAACTGACGGAAGCACAATTCATTGAGGCTATGAAAACAGGCAAAGACTTTCACGACAGCGAAGAAAGCGGTCAAGATTCACGCATGGTATTTATGCCATCACAAGTCTATCGGTTTATGTTAGAAAAAGATCTCAAAGCCATTTACGCCTATCTCAAACGCATCCCACCAGTGCGCAATCCACTTCGGCTTTCGTATATCCCAGGTTTCCCCTTTCCTCCCGTTCCACCGCCGCCTCTATCTGATGAAGGCAGCGACCCCAATGGTGTAGAGCGCGGCTTATCACTCATCAACATATTTGCATCAGGCCCAGGTGCCGAAACATTTGCAACCCAGTTCAATACAACCGTAAATAGCCTTTCGGCTGCCGAACGCGCCAAAGTGGGCCGCGGCAGTTATTTAATCAACACCATTGCCGATTGCAGCAACTGTCACACAGATGGCACACCCGATGGCAACTATGACGGCGGCCTGATACCCGGAACCTTTGATGTAAATATCACAGGTTATTTAGCGGGTGGTGTCAACTTAGGCCCTTTATTGGGCGCCCCATTCGAGATCTTTACACGCAACCTCACCCCCCATCAGGAAACGGGTTTGACATTAACTGAAGCGCAATTTATTCAAGTACTGCGCTTTGGCGCTGATTTTCGCAGACCCAATGGGTCATTGCGTACAAACCCCCATTTTCCAGCCGAATTCCGCATGACCCTCGATGACTTTTCAGCCCTATATGCATTTTTGAGAGCCATTCCCGCTGTTGAAAAAGAAGTGGTGATCACACCATAAATAAAGAATCAACAAACCGATTTGAAAAACCACTCAATTGACAATCTGCTCCGTTTTAATAAAAAGGCACCCTATGAGAAATAAAGTTTTCATACCCCTTCTGACCCTTGTCATATGTTTTCTAACACCTCCCATCCAAGCACAGACAAAACTGATAGATCTCATTCCGGGTTTATATGGTGGGGATGGCATCTTGTTGGCCACAGCACCAACAGCCAGTCACACGGCCCACTTTTCCATCGAATCAGCAGCCAGTATCAACCGCCTCAACCAACAAATCGCTGCCGAAATTGGCGGTTTCCCATTCAGCTCATCTGTCGGTGGTTTCTCGTTTGAGTTCGATCCCGTACTGGGCGATTTTGTAGGCACCACCAAAACCTTAGGCCCCATTCTCGCCGAACGTGCGGCAACCTTGGGGCGCGGCAAACTCAACCTAAACCTGTCTTACACATTTTTAAACTACAACAAATTCAGTGGCCAAAGCTTAGACAAATTTGATGTAACCGCCCGACACGACACCGACATTGTTGGTTTGCCTGATGTGCGCGAACAATTTGAAAATGACATTGTGCGCATCCTCATGGACATCAACATCAACACCAAAATCTTGGCCTTCTCAGGCACATATGGGGTGTTAGACAGGCTCGACTTGGGTTTTCTTGTACCTCTTGCGCAAGTCGATGTGGATGTTAAAAGTGTCGCTTCTGTTGATCAATCCGAGACAAACACGCTCTTTAACAATATTCACACCTTTGACAACGGTCTCGAAGCCCCCCAAGATAATGCCAAAGGCAATGCCACAGGCATCGGCGACATTGTGCTGCGCGCCAAATATCACTTACCAGACAACAGCCTTGTAGACATCGGCTTTGCCACCCTTGCCCAACTCTCAACGGGTGACAACCAAAATTTTTTGGGCACGGGAGACAATACCATCTACCCTTTCTTCATCTTTTCTCGCAGCATCTCAGACCGTTTAACGCCTCATGCCAATATCGGGTATGAGTTCAACCTCACCCGAAGCAAACTAAGCGCGCTCGAATACGCCATCGGTTTTGACTATGGTACCAACAAATACACTGTCGCAGGTGATTTTCTTGCCAGCAACGAATTGGATGGTGACAGCATTGGGGATAACATTCTCGAAACAGCTTGGGGCATTAAATGGAATCCTGCCAGACAATACTTAGTCGCCCTAAACACCCAATTTGCATTAAACGATGCGGGGTTGCGCTCAACATTTATCACCACACTCAGCTTAGAATACAATTTTTAAAAGGGTCGTCTAACCAACAATGAGAACGTTCGCCCAACATAGCCTACATATTTTGTGCCTCGGTCTGTTGATCATTGCTCAAGATATCCTCATGGCATGCCCTCTTTATGCGCAGTCCATTGCCATAATCAAAAGCCAGAACCAAGAGGCTTATGACCAGGTATTGGACAGCTTTCTCAAAAATTGCCCCGGTGTCTCCGTCGATCAAATAGTCGAATACAATCTCAAAGGTGAAGAAAAAGCTTGGTCTGACATTGCCAAAGAACTCAAGCCTGATACCTGTAAGCTGATATTGGCCTTGGGCCCTTTGGCTGCCCAAATGGCCAACGATGCATCGCTCAATATTCCAATCATTTTCTGCATGGTATCCAACCCTTCTCGGTATGGTCTTGCAGGTGCAAACCTTGCTGGCATCTCTATGGATGTATCCGGCGAAACACAATTTGCCCTCTACAAAACCGTTGTGCCCAACCTCAAAACCATTGGTGTGATCTACGATCCTGAAAAAAGTAACACACTCATTGAAGAAGCAAGTATAGCCGCAGAGAAGTTAGGTTTAGAACTCATCAAAGTACCTGTTTCATCTCATAAAGATGTGCCCAAAGCATTGCGCAGCATACTGGGCAAAATTGACGCCCTATGGATGGTGCCCGACGACACCGTGCTCACCACCCAATCCTTCCGCTTTTTCCTCGTCACATCATTCGAAAAGAAATTGCCCTTTCTCGCCATCTCCGACATCTTTGTCAAAGTAGGTGCATTGGCCACCATTGCACCCGACCCCATTGAAATGGGCCAACAACTTGGCCAGTTGGTCACCAAGCTTCAAAGCGGCCAACTCGACCTCACCAAAACCAACATCCTCCCACCCACAGAATCCAACCTCGTCATCAATGTCAAAACCGCCGAAAAAATTGGCATCACCATTGACCCCGAAATCCTCCAAGCCGCCAGCAAACTCTATCAATAGATATAACGTATTCCCCTTGATGATTCCCCAAAATTGGCCTAAATTGTATAAAACTTGGATATTTAAGGAGGGATGATGTCGATCCCTCTTTTCTATCTCTATCCATGTTTATCTCTCATATCCGTGTCCATCTGTCGTTGCTTTTCAAAGGTTCTCCTCTTGAACAAAAAACAGGGCGAAGTGCCCGATCTGCTACAAATAGAAGGCGGCATTCAACCCGGTGCCTCTCGTGAAGTGTCTCAAAAAACAGGTGTGCCCGAAGCACATGTCTATGGTGTGGGCAGTTTCTTCAATATGCTTGCGCGGCCCGATAAAAAAGTGCGCGTTTGCACAGGCCTTTCTTGCCGTATGGCAGGTGCCGATCAAATCCTCCAAGCAATGGAAGATGCCGGTATGCCCGTTGAAGGTTGTTCGTGCCTCGCTGCCTGCGATGTCCCACCCGCTGTCTTACGCGATCGCGACACCCTACCCGCTGTCTCCATCGCCGATGTTGAAAATGCCAAAGGTGATTGGACACAGATCCGTTCTCATGTCGCGCCCGACAGCCAAAATTGGCATGGTCATGTCGGTCCAGAAGTCGATGATCCCGAACACTTGAGCATCAACCTCTTAGGCAAACCTGATTATTCTGCCCAAGCCTTCCAAAAAGCACAAACACAAACACCCGAAGACATTATCAAAACACTTGAAACATCAGGTCTGCAAGGGCGCGGAGGCGCAGGTTTCCCAGCCTTCTTCAAATGGAATGCCGTTCGTTCACAACAAGATCCCGTGCGTTATGTCGTGCTCAATGGTGACGAAAGTGAACCCGGGACCTTCAAAGACCGTGAAATACTCATGCGCCGCCCCGATCTCATCATCGAAGGTTTGGCCATTGCCGCACATGCCGTCGGTGCAAAAGATGTCTACCTCTATCTCAGAGGAGAATTTGCATTTCCCCGTTATGTCAAAGAACAAGCGCTCAAAGAATTTCAAAAACGAAACGCTTTTCCAGACATCAACTTCCACTTTCACGAAGGCCAAGGTGCCTACATCTGCGGCGAAGAAACCGCCCTCCTTGAAGCCCTCGAAGGCAAACGGGGTATGCCGCGCTTGCGCCCACCCTATCCAACAGAATACGGTTTGTGGGGCAAACCCACACTCATTCACAATGTTGAAACCGTCGCGTGTATACCCTCCATTATCCAACGCGGTGGTGACTGGTTTCGTGAGCTTGGCAAAACAGAAGCCGGCCCAAAAGTCTACTGCATCAGTGGCCACGTACAAAAACCCGGCATATACGAACTCCCGCTGGGTATTACCTTAGACGAACTCGTTGAAGAAGCCGGCGGTTATATCGGCAATCTCAAAACCTTCAGCCCTGGTGGCGCAAGCTCAGGGTTTTTGCCCGCAAAATATCGAAACGTGCCCCTCGACTTTAAAAACATGAAAGAACTCGGCTCCCTACTCGGTTCCGCAGGTGTGGTCGTTCTCAATGACACCGTCAACATCAAATGGGCTGTCAGCCAACAACTGCGTTTCTTTGAAGACGAAAGTTGTGGCCAATGTGCGCCGTGCCGCATCGGCACCCGTTATCTCCACGAAGCTATGGAAGCCAACATCCAAAACACCGAACAAAACAACAAACCGCATTTGCGCCACACCGATGATGTGGCTTGGCAAATGCGCGAAGGATCTATTTGCGGTCTTGGGCAAATTGCCTCTCTCCCACTCACCAGTGCCCAAAAATTCTTCCCCGAGGAATTCAATGCCTAAACTCACACTCAATGACCAAGAGATCACCTTTACCCAAGGTGAAACCATTTTGGACATTGCCACACGCTATGACATAGATATTCCCACACTGTGCCACGACCCGCGCCTGGATCCTGTAGGTGCCTGTAGAAGTTGTCTCGTTCAAATTGAAGGCGAACGACAACTCCACCCGTCTTGTGCCTATAAAGCCCAAGAAGGTCAAGCTATAACCACCCAAAACGAACGCATTGATCGACATCGTCAAACCCTCATGGCACTCTACATGACCGATCACCCCCACGATCGCGAAACCTCAGAACTTGGCGCGCCAGATCAACTCCTCGACATGGCCGAGCATTACAACGCCCCCTTAGACTGGGGGCAAATGCAGTCCCTGCGCGAAGGCCGTGAAGACCGCAACCCCTATGTCCACTTCAATCCCGACACCTGCATCGCCTGTGCCCGTTGCACGCGTTATTGTGAAGAAATCGAAAGCGTCTCCGCCATCACCCTCGCCCATCGCGGCGCACACACCACCATCGCCACAGTTGATGACCAATCGCTCTTAGACACCACCTGCGAACTCTGCGGTGGATGTATCGATGTGTGTCCAACAGGTGCCATGACCGAAAAGTTACCTCTCACACGCAAACAAAAACCCGAACGAGAACTCACCAAAGTACGCTCCACCTGCAACTTTTGTGGTGTCGGTTGTCAAATTGATATCAACATCGATCCCGAAGGCCAAGAAGGACGGGGTCAAGTTGTTAAAGTCACAAGCCCTCCTGTAGGTACGACAACCAACGACGGCAACCTTTGCGTCAAAGGCCGCTTTGCTTACGACTTCATTCACCACAAAGAACGCCTCACCCAACCTCTCATTCGTGGGACCGATGGCGAACTCCATCCCACCACTTGGGAAGATGCCCTTCAAAAAGCGGCCGAAGGCCTTCGTGGTGTGGCCGAGAGACATGGCGATGATTCCGTAGGATTCGTCAGTTCCTCTCGCTGCACCATGGAAGAAAATTTCCTCGTTCAAAAAATCGCACGCGCACTGTTTCGGGCCAACCAAGTCCATCAGTGCGCCGCCACATGACACGCTCCCACCGTGGCCGGTCTGGTCACAACTTTTGGTGCAGGTGCCATGACCAACTCCATTGGCGAAATTCGCGATGTTGACTTCCTCTTTGTCATTGGCAGCAATACCAGCGAAGCCCATCCCATCATCGCCATGGAAATGAAACGCGCTATCCACAAAGGGGCCACACTCGTTGTTGCCGACCCACGCGCCATTTGGATGACCTCCATGGCCAAAAAACACCTCCAACTCAACCCTGGCACCGACATTTGGCTGCTCAACGCTATGGCCAACGTCATCATCTCCGAAAACCTCGTTGATCAAACCTTCATCGATCAACAAACCGAAAACTTCAATGCCGTTCGCGAAGCCGTTGCCGCTTATACACCCGAAGAAGCCGAAAAAATAACCGGCATCTCCGCCGAAGACATCCGCTGGACAGCCCGGACCTATGCCACAACAGAAAAAGCGGGCATCTACTACACCCTCGGCATTACCGAACATTCCCACGGCACCGACAACGTCTATGCCCTGGCCAACCTCGTCCTCATGACCGGTCACTTAGGCAAAGCCAATACCGGTATGAACCCCCTACGCGGTCAAAACAACGTACAAGGCGCCAACGACGCCGGCGCCACCCCCATCTTTTTACCCGGCTACCAACGCGTTGATGACCCCGAAGTACTCGCCAAATACGAAAAATCCTGGGGCGTCCCCCTATCTCCAATCCCCGGACTCAACCTCAATGAAATGATGAAAACAGCAGGCGACAAAATTAAGGCCTTCTTTGTCATGGGCGAAGACATTGTCCTCTCAGAACCCAACGTACTCAAACTCGAAAAGAGCCTCAACAACGTCGAGTTCATCGTCCTACAAGACATCTTCCTCAACGAAACCGCACGCTTTGCCGACGTGGTCTTTCCCGCCTCAACCTTTGCCGAAAAAGACGGCGTCTTCACCAACTCCGAACGCCGTGTACAACGCGTACGCAAAGCCGTTGAACCACCCGGACAAGCCAAAGCCGACTGGGAAATTCTCATCCTCTTAGCCAACCAATTAGGTGCCAATTGGTCTTACGACAGCCCCGCCGACATCTATGCCGAAATGGCCAAAGACGCACCCAACTTTGCAGGCATCAGCTACGAAAAACTCGAAAAAACTCTAAACCAACCCGGCAAATCGGGCATCCAATGGCCATGCCCAACCCCCGACCACCCCGGCACCACCTACCTACACGAAACCGGCATCTTACGCGGCAAAGGCCTCTTCACCCCCGTTGAATACATGCCCCCCATGGAATTGCCCGACGAAGATTACGGTCTCTACCTCTCCACCGGCCGCACCCTCTATCACTACAACGCCGCCACCCAAACACGCCGCGAATCGGGCCTCGCAACCAAACAATCCGAAGCCTTTGTCGAAATCCACCCCCGCGACGCCCGCAAACGCAACATCCACCACGGCGACATGGCCGAAGTCACCACCAGACGCGGCGCGGTACAAGTACGCGCCATCGTCTCACGCCAAGTACGCCCCGGCTGCATCTGGATGCCCCTCCACTTTGCCGAAGCCCGCGCCAACGTCCTCACCAACGACGCCGGCGACAAAATCACCGGCACCGCCGAATACAAAGTCTGCGCCGCCGAAGTGCGCCTCCTCAAACAAATGCCCAAAGACAAAAACCTCTTCCCCGGCAACTATTACCACGAAACAGGCCCTGGTTTTCAGCAAACAACAGGTTAAAAAAGAAGGGTTCCAAAGCTTGCACTTTGGAACCCTTTTTCATTTTTAAATACGCGTTTAAAAAAATAAATTATAGGAGGAAACATGGAGCACCTAATCAGCCTACTCGGCCTATTTGTCATGATGGCCCTGGCCTGGCTCATGAGCGAACACAAAAAACAAATCAACTTCCGCATCATCTGGGGCGGTCTCCTCCTCCAATTTGCCCTGGCCCTCTTCATCCTAAAAACCGCAATCGGTGCGACCCTATTTCAAGGCATCGGAAGCTTCTTCACATCCATCCTCGGTTTTGTCGACGCCGGCACCAGCCTCGTTTTCGGCGAACAATACGTCCACCACTTCTTCGCCTTCAAAGTCCTGCCCACCATCATCTTCTTCTCATCTCTCATGTCCATCTTATATTACCTCGGCCTCATCCAAAAAATCGTAGCTGCCTTTGCTTGGGTCATGCAACGCACCTTAGGCACATCCGGCTCCGAAACACTCTCTGCCGCAGCCAACGTTTTCCTAGGCCAAACCGAAGCCCCACTTCTCATCCGTCCCTATGTACAAACCATGACCCGCTCCGAACTCATGGCCCTCATGGTCGGCGGATTTGCAACCATCGCAGGCGGTGTCATGGCCGCCTATGCAGGCATGGGCATCGACCCCGCCCACCTCGTCTCTGCCTCCGTCATCTCTGCCCCTGCAGCCCTACTCATTTCCAAACTCATGATCCCCGAAACCGAAGACTCACCCACCATGGGCCATGTTGAAATAACCGTCGACGAAAAACACGCCAACGTCATCGACGCCGCCACATCCGGTGCCTTAGAAGGTTTAAAACTCACCCTCAACGTTGCCGCCATGCTCATCGCCTTTCTCGGCCTCGTGGCACTCGTCGACGCCACATTGGGCCTCGTCAGTGGATGGATCGGTGGTCTCTTTGGTTATGCTTGGCACCTGTCTCTCTCAACCATCTTCGGCTACGTATTCGCCCCCTTCGCCTGGCTCTTAGGCATCCCCTATGCCGACTGTCTGCACGCGGGTGAACTCCTTGGCAAAAAAATGGTCCTCAACGAATTCATCGCATACGCCCAAATGATAGAATGGCAACAACCCGGGTCGGGCGTGGAACTCAGTGAACGCAGCACACTCATTCTCACCTATGCCCTGTGTGGTTTTGCAAACTTTGGCAGCGTAGGGATTCAAATAGGCGGCATTGGTGGCATCGCCCCAGGCCGCAGAGCCGACCTCGCAAGCTTAGGCATGCGTGCCATGATCGGTGGCACACTTGCTATGATGATGACTGCTTGCATCGCAGGTATTCTAATCTAAAATGGCGCACCATCAAAAAAGAGAGGCGAACTGTATGACTCGCCTCTCTTTTTATCTGCTCATCTTCAACCCAGTATTTTCTCATAAAACACAATCCTATATTGTCGAATCTCAATCATGCATGTGTTCCTTTTACGCCAATCGGATAATTAACCGAATCCGTTCGCATCTCTCTTTAGAAACGATCCACTGTCTGATCAAATGTATAAGAGGAATCCATAGAGCCTGTTCCTAAACAAAGACCACAGAAATCTACATTCCTGTGGTCTTTGTCATTGATATGAAATTACGTTTAGAAATACTGTTCAATATTCTTCTCAATACGTTCTGCAACAGGTGTATCACCAATCTCCGCATCAAAAGATTGTCCTGTCACACGTTCAAACAAATCAATATACCGTTCCGCAACCTGTGTGCGAATATCATCATCCAACTCGGGAATATTCGTATCCGAAATGCCCTTGTCTCGCAACCACAAACGCAAAAACTCCTTATCCAAACTCTCGGGTTCTTCACCCTTCTTGTGGCGATCTTCATAAGAATCTAACACCCAAAACCGCGACGAGTCGGGCGTGTGAATCTCATCGGCAATCGTCAAATTGCCATCCCCATCTATACCCATCTCATATTTCGTATCCACCAAAATCAATCCACGCTCTGCGGCCAACTCCGTACCCCGCGCAAACAAAGCCAATGCTTTTTCTTCCACCTCAGCCCATCGATCCGCATCTACCAAACCGCGTTCCACAATTTGCGCCGCCGAAATCGATTCATCATGATCTTCTGCTTTGGTTGTTGGGGTAATAATGGCTGTTTCAAGTTTCTGATTTTTCACCATACCATCAGCCAAGTCGACCCCGCAAAAATTGCGCACACCCTTGGCATAATTTGTCCAAATCGACGTATCCGTACTGCCCGTTAAATAGCGTCGCACCACAATTTCAACGAGCAACATGTCCAACTCACGTGCCACGGTCACATTGGGATCAGGCAATGCAATAATTGCGTTGGGCATAATGTCTTCGGTCTGTTTAAACCAATAATGTGCAATACGATTGAGCACCTGTCCCTTTAAAGGAATCGCACCCAAAATATGATCGAATGCGCTTTGCCGATCTGTCGTAATCAAAATGCGCTTGCCGTCCAACACATACATATCGCGCACTTTGCCTTTTTTATAAGAATCGGCCCACCGATCAAATTTGGCATCCAACAAACAATTATCTAACTGCGACCGAATTTGTGCTTCTGTAACCATTGTCTCTCCCCTTTTAAAAGTGTCCATCTCCCCAGTTTATTCTTTTGGCTTCAATCCATATTTCAAAGATCCATCTGGATCATTAAACCGCAAATACAGCCCCCAACCGCCCCCATTTTGACCAATTTTACACAATACTTCATTCCACCCCGCATCTAACTCACACGGCACAATATCCGAATCGGGAAACGCACCCCGACTAAAATTATTGCGATGTACTTCTTTGCCATTGATCCACACCGCCACCTGATCATCACTGCCCACAAGCACATCGGCCAAACGTGCATTCTTAGAATAGACATAGGTCAGCGCATATGCAACTGCATAACGCGGTGCCTCAGGAAATGCCATTCCAATGCGCAACAAACCGTCTTCTCGTGTCTCCGTTGGTTTCCAGGTGATCGCCTTACCGCCAATGCCTGTAAACGAACCCGCAAGATTGCGATCATCCTCAGGTGGCAAAGGGGCATCCACATCATCTATATTCGCTTTATCAAACGGGCCTATCAAATGAAATTGGTGCGCAAAAGGAGACGCGGGTTGCAAGTGATAACTGTCCACCCCCACTTTATAACCTGTCGCCATATCAGACTTACCCACCACATAAAATGTGAGCTCGTGGTATCCTTTAATAATCGAAGGCACACCAAGTGTCACCCAAGACCCCACAATTGTTTTTTCTGCATACAAATCTTGAACATCGCCCGCTGGCTGGCCATCCACATACAACTGCACCCGTCCATATTCTGGCCCACGCGTCATCATCGCACTAAAAGTATACCGGTCAGAACGTGGAACGTCCACAGGCCATGTCAATCGCGCGTCCATATCTTCTGCAAGCAACACCATATGCCGTCCATTTATCGGCACACCCATATCGCGATAAGATTGAATCTCTGTCTCGGCAAGATCGGGATACAAATCATCCTCATGTTTAAAAATCGACTGAATATCACGGGGTGGTAAACCAAGCCCTTGTTCATACCACCAAGGTGGAAGCTGAAAAATATCTCGTGCCTCATTCGTCAAAATGAGATCATCGCCCTTAAACCCTGTGGCCTCCACACTCATATCGTGCGTCAATGACCAAGGCTCTGTTCGAATCAATTCAGCCGGCGGCGTTTTTTTATCGGCGTGATAGACCCACAAGCCATCATATGTACATGCCGCCAACCGCATCCCATCATCAGACAACGACGCACCCGTAATGCGAAATGCGCCACCCTTCAGTTCACCCACCCGATCCAACACATGAACTTGCGTTGTATCCGCATCCAATTTTGTAAACCGATACAACACAGCCCGGTCGGCTTCTTTAGAAATGATATAGGGCATTGCCTCATAAATAAACATCCCCTCTGCATCCACATTTTCTGCCGGATATTTATAACGATAAGCCGCCGTTGCCGTTGCAATCGTATCGCGAAATGGATCGGGCTCGGGTACCAAATAAACACGTAAATCCGTGCGCTGACGGCTGTTGTTGCCAATCTCACCCACCCAAAGGTGGCCCTTGTCATCAACCGCAAGGGCTTCCCAATCATAATTCTTTGCACCCTGCACCAAAAACTCGCGAATTAACGTGCCATCTAACCGCGTGGCATACAATACATTCGGATTACCAGAATCATTCAATGTCCAATACACACCGTCAAATTGACGACTGGCCACAAAACCCGAACTCTCACGAATCGGCTCATGGTCATATCGCCCAACAGGGTACCAAGGCGGTACATCGGATTGCGCAAACACCGAAGTAGAAAAAAGTACAATAAGCACAGCAAAACGACAAACCACCATAAACCCTCCTCAATAAAAACCCATCGCATTCATTCTTCAATAAGAGACAGGCGACCCAGGTAACAGGTTTCAAACAAAACAAATTTACGCTAAAAATACAATCCTAGAATACGCTCTGGCATCTTATGCCCTTGGATCGGTCTCATAAACCCGCACCTCACGCGACGCATTGCCGCCCAACACATGCCTATCCTGACACAAAATCACCTTCGCCCCATTGCGTGCTGCCAAAGCACGCGACAAACCCAAAGACCCACCACCAGCCACCAAAACATCACAGGTCAATTCATGTGTTTCAAACAAACCGAACATCTTACTCTTTTAATGGCTTTTACATACCTCTCTCAAAACCTCTGCAACCACCACTCGCTCTTCAAGTGATCCCACCGTCACCCGCACCAACCGATCCAGCGGTTGCACACCGGGTTTACGCACAAAAACACCACCGGCAATCAACCCATCCAAGATCTCTTGGGCGCGATCTGCCGTCCCACAATCAAATGCCACAAAATTTGTCGCTGACGGCACCGTTGGCAGCCCAAGTTCACGCCCAAGCGCATCATATTCTGCGCGCCCTTTCACAACTTCCTGAACAACCGACTGAATAAATACCGCATCACCCAAAGACGCAAGCGCACCCATTTGCGCAACCCGATTCACATTAAAATGCAAACGCACCTTATCAAGGGCCGTTACAATTTCAGGATGTGCTATCGCATACCCGATACGTGCCCCCGCCATCCCGTGTGCTTTGGAAAACGTGCGCATCCTGATCACGCGTGGATCGTGCGGCAACATGGGCAAAATTGAATCATCTGGCGCAAACTCAAAATACGCCTCATCTAAAACACACATACAGTCTTTTGGCAACGCATCCAAAAAAGCCTGCAATTTCGCAGCCGTGTGCCAAGTTCCCGTCGGATTATCTGGATTCGCCACATATACCAAATGCGAACCCGTCTCCCGAACAGCATCCACCAACGCCTGCAAATCATTGCGATCATCTCGATACGGCACCCCATAACTCACCCCATCAAAACCCGCCACATGATAATGATACGTCAAGTACGATCCCAAAGACGCAACCGTCACCTGCCCCGGTTCCAAAAACGCACGCACCACAGAACCCAACAAATCATCAATGCCCGCACCCACACTGATATGATCCATCGGTAAATTATACAGTTGCGCCAATGCGCTTCTTAGATCATAATTCTCAGGGTCATTATACCAACCGACCCCATCCACGGCATCGATCATCGCTTGTCGCGCTTTGGGTGAAATACCAAAAGCACTTTCATTGGCGCCCACCCGCGCTTTAAAAACACGCCCCGTCTTGCGCTCAAACGTCTCGGGTCCAATAAACGGAATCGTCGCGGGTAACTTTTGAACAAGGGGTGTGAATGGAAATTGATTCATATCATCAAACTTTCATTAAGGAGTTCACCATGGCCACCGCATCCAACTCACGCCCAAACATCGTAATCATCTGCTCAGACCAACACGCTTTCCGCTACACAGGATACGCCGGCCACCCCATTGTCAAAACCCCCAACATGGATCGAATTGCCCAAAATGGCGTCGTCTTCTCCAACACATATTGCGGCAGCCCTGTCTGCACACCCGGCCGCGCGTGCCTCATGACCGGCATGTATCCTTCCGACGTTGGCTCCTACTGCAACGCCACCGTCTGGGACGGCAGCCACCCCACCTGGGGCACCCGCTTAAGTAACTCAGGATACGATTGCCGAGCAACTGGAAAATTTGACTTACACGACGATCTCGAACGTGGTTTTAAAGAAATTAACGTCTCCAATGGTCATTGCACCAGACCCGACATCACCTCTCTCTTTCGTTCACCCCCGTGTTACCGCATGAGTGAACGTATTGGTGTTGATGGCCATGCTCGTGAAAACCCGCATGGCGATGCCAAAAAAACCCAAACCGCCCTCGACTTCATCAACACAGAAGCCAACAATTTAAACAATCCTTGGCTCTTCTGGCTGGGTCTTAGCCAACCCCATCCCAGCTTTGTTGCCCAACAAAAATATTGGGACATGTATCCCGAAGAAGAGATGGATCTGCCCGACATTCGCCAAGACGATCTTGAAAACCAACATCTTGTCTATCAGGGTATGCGCCACTTCAAACGCATTGCCACACCCATTCCCGAAGACCGCATCCGCCGTGCCCGCGCCGGCTATTATGGCATGATCACGGAACTCGACGCCTATATTGGTCAAGTTTATGACGCCCTTAAAAAAACTGGCCAACTTGAAAACACAATTTTCATCTACACCTCAGACCACGGCGAATCTTTGGGTGAACACGGCCTGTGGTATAAAAACAACCTCTACGAAAACGCCGCCCACGTCCCCCTCATCATCGCAGGCCCCGGCCTCCCCAAAGGAACCACCATCGACACCCCCGTCGCCCACGTCGACCTCGTCACCACCCTCCTCGACCTATCCGGCACCCAAATCCCCCCCGAACTTCGCGGCCACTCCCTCCTCCCCCTCATCGACAACTCACCCACCGACCACCCCGGCTGGACCTACACCGAATCCCACTCCGAAGGCAACTGCACCGGCTCCTTCCTCATCCGCAAAGGCGACTGGAAGTACATGCACTTCACCTGGTACGACGACCTCCTCTTCAACCTATCCGAAGACCCCGGCGAATTCACCAATCGCATCAACGACCCCAACGCCCAAGAACCCCTCACCGAACTACGCACCATCCTCAACATACTCGTAAACACCGAACAAATCACCCGAAACGCCTTCATCGCCCAAAAACACCAACTCGACAAAATCGCCTCCGACAAAACCGAAGCCGAACTCGCCACCTACCTCGCAGGCCGCCTAGGCCCAGGCCTCGCCCACGTCTTAGCCTCCCAATACTACGCCAAACAACTCAGCACCTAAAACAGTCACTCATCAAATCAACCCATACATGATTTTCCGCACCATACCAAAACCCAAAGCAATCGACGTATCATAAACACGCTCCCGATTAAACACTTGTCCGAACAATCTGGCATTTGTATTGTATGCACAATACACAGAACCCAAATCGAAAACAAGGGAAGAAAAATGCACGAATTTGCTTCGCAAGAGGGTGTCCGTTTCATCAAAAACATCATGATCCCCACATCCGATGGCACACACCTGGCCATGGACCTCCACGTGCCCGACAATGACCACTGGCAAAAAACACAACACCCCATCATTGTCGAATACATCCCCTATCGCAAAGACGATGCCCCACCCTATTCGGGCCACCACCACACCTTTGCCAAACACGGGTTTATCGGTGCACGCATCGACTGTCGTGGCACAGGCAGCAGCGAAGGCACCACACAAGACGAATACACCCAACGCGAACAACAAGACGGTGCCGAAGCCATAGATTGGATTGGCCAACAACCTTGGTCAAATGGCAAAGTCGCCATGTTTGGCGCATCCTATGGGGGTTTCACCGCCGTCCAAGTCGCAGCACTACACCCCAAACACCTCACCACCATCATCCCCATGTATTTCACCGACGACCGCTACACCGACGAGTGTCACTATCGTGGCGGCAACATGCGATGTTATTATGACATTGGCGCATATGGTGCCTCAATGATCGGCATGAACGCCATGCCCCCGTATCCCGAATATGTCGATGACAACTGGGCAGACCTTTGGAAAACCCATTTAGAAGGCAACGAACCCTATCTCCTACAATGGTTATCCCATCAAACCGATGGTCCCTATTGGCGACCTGGCAGCATCCGAGACCGCTACGAAAACATCCAATGCCCCGTCTTCATGATTGGCGGTTGGCGCGACGGATATGCAACCTGCAACCTGCGCACCTTTCAACACCTCACAGTACCCAAAAAAGTGCTCATAGGTCCCTGGAACCATTCACGCCCCGACGTGGCCATTCCAGGACCACGCATCACCTACCTCACCGAAGTCATTCGCTGGTGCGAACACTGGCTCAAAAACGAAGACAATGGCGTCATGGACGAATCGCCCATCACCCTGTATATGCAAACCTATGACACACCCAAAGCCAATCGCACCCACACATCGGGATATTGGCGTATCGAAAATCAGTTTCCCGTTCACGACCACACCGAGCGTCGTTTATACCTATCTGAAAATGCAAGCCTGAATGCACACGACCCAGACTACAACCGCGAAAAAGACACCTATGTCTATCATCCAACCGTTGGATTGTCCGGCGGACTCTGGTCTGCGGGCGTCCCATTTGGCCTACCCACCGATCAGCGCCCCGACGAAATCTATGCCCTCACCTATACCACCGAAAAATTGGACGTCCCTTTAGAAATCATCGGCCAACCCAAAATCGAGCTCCACGTCAGCAGCACAGCCGAAGTCATGGCTTATGTGGTCAAACTTTGCGACGTCGCCCCCGATGGCACCAGCGCACTCGTCTGTTCAGGTGTATTAAACGGCACCCGCCGAGAATCGCTCACCGACCCCAAACCCATGACACCCGGCGAAATCTACAAACTGTCCTTTGCACTGGATGCCACCGCCTATCGGTTTGAACCTAAGCACCGCATTCGCATCTCCATTTCCAGTGCAGACTTCCCCAACCTATGGCCAACTCCTTATGCAGGCACAAACACCATCTTACGTGGACAAAATTATCCCTCACGCCTCATCTTACCCATTGCTCCCACCAAAGACATCAAAAATGAAGTTGCATTTGAACCCAGCCAAACAAAAGTAAAACCCTATCATCTGTCCCCAAACAAACCTGTGTGGGAAGTCACCCAAGACATCATGCAAAACCGCACCGGCGTCAAACTACACACCCAAAACACCACCCAAACAAATGAAACAACCAAAATCACCAATAAGAGCCAACTCACACTCTCGGCCAGCAACGAGAATCCAGCCGATGTGTCAGGAACAGGTCACCACCATCGGAAAATAACACGCACTGATGGCGAAACAGAAATCGATTCGTCTTATACCATACGAAGCACCGCCACGGCATTTCACACGACCATCGACTTAAACATCACCATCAATGGACTGCCACATTTCCAAAAACAATGGACAAACACATTTCCACGTGACTTGTTGTAAAAAACGAAAGGAATCACCATGAACACAATCCGCTGGGGCATCATCGGTTGCGGCAACGTCTGCGAATCTAAAAGTGGTCCCGGGTTTTATAAAGCCGACAACTCTGAACTCGTAATTGTCATGCGGCGCGATGGTGAACTTGCCGCCGACTTTGCCAAACGACACAACGTCTCCCAATCAACCAACAATGCCGATGAGGTCATCAACCACCCCGATGTCGACGCGGTCTACATTGCCACACCACCGTCAACACATTGTGAATATGCACTCAAAGTAGCCGAAGCGGGCAAACCGTGTTATGTAGAAAAACCCATGGGCATGAACCACAAAGAATGCCAACAAATGATCGACGCATTCAAAGCCAAAAATGTGCCGCTCTATGTCGCGTATTATCGTCGTGGGCTGCCACGTTTTCTCAAAGTACACGACCTGCTCCAAGAAGGCGCTATTGGTCAATTGACCTCCGTCCACATCGTACACTATGGCAAACTTGCCACGGGTGAGAAAGCCAAAAACTGGCGTTTTGATCCTGCCATTGGTGGTGCGGGTGAATTTCTCGACCTTGCGTCACACGGCTTTGACATTCTCGACTTTCTCGTCAGCCCCATCAAACGTGTCAGTGGTTTTGCACGCAACACCGGAAAATCCTACAATGCCGAAGACGTGACAGCTGCATGTTTTGAATTTGAATCAGGTGTTGTAGGCACCGGCATGTGGAACTTCAATGCCGATCATGGCGGCAACTACATTACGTTCACAGGCTCCGAAGGTGAAATCCAAACACCCGTCTTTGCAGACACCGACATCATTCTCAAACGCAACGGCTCCGAAGAAACCTTTGCAGCACCCAACCCAGCTCACGTGCACCAACCCCTCATCCAAGACATCGTCAACGAACTCAATGGACAAGGGCAAAGTACTTCCACTGGCGAAAGTGGGGCCCGCACATCGTGGGTCATGGACCAATGTTTACACACCTACTACAGTGAAAGATAAACACAGCCCATGCTCAAAA
>JBLHJX010000066.1:0-21695 GCA_047619225.1 Candidatus Latescibacterota bacterium | reverse complement strand
CCGCCGCGACCTGCGCCTAAGCGCCGATGCATGATATGACGGATGTTGCCAACGGTATTGTTGTCGAGCAAGTGTTTGACATACCGAATGGCATTTGAAAACCGCTGACTTTGCCCAGACATGAGCAATCGATTTTGAGCTTCGGCTGTGGCGATCATGGCATCAACATCTTCTAGTGAGAGTGCCATGGGTTTTTCGATGAGGACGTGTAAGCCTTTTTTTAGACAAGATTGGGTATAGTCTGCATGCAGGTTGTTGGGCACGGCAATGATGGCGGCATCGGCTTCTACTTGGTTAAGGGCTTCGTCAAGGTTTGCGTATGTGGGCGAGATGCCATGCTCGGTTTCGATGTTTTGTCGTGCGGTTTTAGAGGGATCTACGCCTGCAACAATGGTTGCCAGTTCGGGTAATTTTTTGAGACCTTGAACATGGCTGAGGTTCATACGGCCACAACCAACGAGTAAGATGCGTGTGGGGGTGCTCATAGGGTATCACTCCTGTTTAAAAGTCGAGAAAAACGCGCGCGGGTTGGCCTGTCTCAATCGATTCGATAATGGCACAGCAAACGGCAACAGACCGGGCACCATCAGCAGCATCGATTAAGGGTGTTTGATCCTTTTCAATACAGGTGAGAAAGTGGTCGAGGATTTGAGGGCACGTGTGGTCTTCGGCTCGGATTTTGATGGGCAGTTCAGAAAAATCTTCGACGTGGGGAATGCCCCCAATAAAGAGTTTGTTTTTAACAACAGAGCCTTTGGTGCCGTGATAGCTAAAGTTGAGGTTATAAGGAATTTCTGCACCACATGAGACCAGGCATTTGCCGACCGCTCCAGATTTGAATTTTAGGTTGGTGATAACCGTGTCGTACCAGGGTGCTTGTGGCATGTTCTTGTTCACACCGTATGCACTGACTTCAACTATTTCTCCTGCAATCCAGCGCATGAGATCCAGTGGGTGACACGCCCCGCCTATGATGGGCAACTGACCTTCTTTTTCGGTGTCCATCCACCAATCGTGCCCTGGATAAGGCAAGAAAGGTTTGAGGTCGTGGATGTAATCGCCTTCGACAAAACAGGCGTCGCCTAATGTGTCTGTATGCACAAGGTGGTGAATGGTTTCAAAGAGTCTGCTAAATCGGGCACCATGACCAACCATCACTTTTTTTCCTGATCGTTTGGCTGCTTCTACAATTTTGTGACAGTCTGCTACTGTCACCGCTAAGGGTTTTTCGACAAAGGTATGTTTGCCCGCTTGAAGCGCGGTGATGGCTTGATCTACATGCTGAGAATTGGGTGTACAAAGGTAGACGATGTCGATGTTGTCATTTGAAATGACCGCGTTATAATCTGTGGTAATCTGTTGGGCGCCATAGGTGGCCATCAGTTCTTGGGCGATGGTTTGGCTGCGTGGTGTGGTGCATAGGGTATGCAATTGCGCACGGGCATTGGCGGCAATGGCTTTGATGTGTTCATTGCCAATATAACCTGTGCCGATGACTGCGATGTTGGGTATAGACATATGGACCTCGAAAAGAGTGGCTAAGTATGATGTGTTTGTAATATAGAATTGAAAACTGAAAATCAAAAATTGAAAATGGACGGCAGATCCTTTGATATTTGTAGAAAGAGGGTATATATGCGTAGGATGTGATTTGCAATTGTTGGTGCAGGTCTGATTATTGGGCAAGATGACAGGGAACGGAGTGTTCGTGGACCAGAAGGGAGGCGATCTTTGGCCGTTGTGCGCGCTGTTTATGTGCCGGCAACATCGGGTCAGGAAGCCCACGTGACCTGAGGGGCGTGATGGTTGAACTTAAAACAGCCGTTGACTTATCTTTTTTATCTTTTTATTTTACTATCTGTTGGTAGGTAGATATCTCCAGATGAACGCTGGGGCGCTAGAGGATCTAACACACAGATATTGATACAGGTTTGGTTGCCTTTTTTGGACGAAATGCTTAGTTTCATCCTGAAATGAGTTATTTGTTTTGAAAACGAGGAGTTGCTCTGATGGATACGCCCATGCAAGAAGCTGAAACAAAACTATTTGATAATGAAGCACTTGAACGACCCCCATATGAAATCCGGAAGCTTATATTTGTGTGGCTCATCCATATACTCTTGGCTGCTGGCACAGTATTATGGGCATTTGGTTACATTGCAGTTACTTGGCCATCTGTTGTACTTGCAACCGGCTGGTTTGTGGTGTCGTCCACAGCGATTACTGCAGGCTATCATCGGTTGTTTTCACATGCGGCCTATCGGGCCAAGAAACCCTTGGAGTTGTTTTATCTCCTTACGGGTGCTGCTGCTTTTCAGGGCCCCGCATTGCAATGGTCTGCACAACACCGTGATCATCACACCTATGTAGACCAGCCCAAAGATCCTTACAATATCAGAATGGGGTTCTGGTTTGCCCATATGGGTTGGGTGGTTAGGCGAACCAATCCCAATTTTGATCGTGTAAAAGATTTACAAAAAAGTGGTCTCATGAATTGGCAGTCAAAGAACTATTATCCAATCGCATTTTCAACCAGTTTCATTGTTCCTACGCTCATTGGTGCGATGTGGGGTGAGGCCTTGGGCGCATTTTTTATGGTGGGGCTTGTGCGATTGGTCATTCAGTGGCATATGACATTTTGCGTAAATTCTGTGGCACACTATTGGGGCACGCAGAAGTATTCGACACAACATACTGCTCGGGGCAGTTGGTGGCTTTCGTTTATCACTTGGGGTGAGATGGACCACAATTTCCATCATACGTTTCCCAGTGATTTTCGCACGGGCACACGTTGGTATGATTTTGACCCCGGTAAATGGGTGGTCTGGGTTTCGGAAAGAGTGGGCTTGGCGCATGATCTCAATGCAACCGACCCAGAGAAAATTGATCGGGCAATGGAGCGCACAAGAAATTCTGGTTAATTTTCGCTTATAAACAGACAAAAACAGTCGCTTGTATCAATAGCGACTGTTTTTTTGTGTGTGAGGGTGGGGCTGCGATGGATATCTATTGGCATTGTCGGTCGGTCTTTGAGTCCCTTCTATGGCCAAGGGCAATAAATAGAAAACATCATAGAATCTAATTGTTTTGTTGCATTTTTTAAGGGAAACTAAGATATTATGAACATAAGCTCTCTCGTGTTTTTTTGAACATGTGTGAAGTACAATGGCCGTATTGGGTTACGATCTGATCTTTTGGGGTGAGGCCGTCTTGTGCTCGCTCTTTTTTATAGGTGTTAATATGGATGCTGAACCTGCTTCTTTCGAAGGTTTAAATTTAAGCCCGCAAGTGATGAGTGCCATTAAGAGCATTGGATATGAAACGCCGTCGCCGATTCAGGCGGCCGTGATTCCTTTTGTTTTGGCTGGGCGGGATGTGGTCGGTCAGGCACAAACAGGAACGGGCAAGACCGCTGCATTTGCGCTGCCGTTGTTGTCGCGGATCAATTTAAAAAAGCAAACCCCCCAAGTGTTGGTGTTGACCCCCACGCGTGAGTTGGCCATTCAAGTATCTGAAGCCTTTCAAGGTTATGCGTCTCATATGAAAGGGTTTCATGTGTTGCCTATTTATGGTGGGCAAGATTATAATGTGCAGTTGCGTCCGCTGAAACGAGGCGTGCATGTTGTTGTGGGAACCCCTGGGCGGGTGATGGACCACATGCGGCGGGGTACATTGAATTTGAGTAATTTGACGTGTTTGGTACTCGACGAGGCCGATGAGATGTTGCGAATGGGTTTCATTGATGATGTGGAATGGGTTTTGACGCAGACGCCTGCAGAGCGGCAGATTGCCCTTTTTTCGGCGACAATGCCCAGCGCAATTAGGAGCATTGCCAGACGACACTTAAAAGATGCCGAAGAAGTGACGATAAAGGTTAGGACGACCACGGCAGAAACCATTCATCAGCGGTATTGGATGGTGAGTCGGGTGCAGAAGTTAGATGCTTTGACGCGGATATTAGAAGCCGAGCCCTTTGATGGGTTGTTGGTGTTTGTGCGCACCAAAGTGGCAACGGCTGAATTGTCGGAGAAACTGGAAGCGCGCGGATACGCTTCGGCACCTTTAAATGGTGATGTTCCACAGCGACAACGCGAGCGCACAGTGGCACGATTCAAATCGGGCAAGTTGGACGTATTGGTGGCTACTGATGTGGCGGCCCGGGGTTTGGATGTGGACCGCATCAGCCATGTGATTAATTACGATATACCCAATGATACCGAATCGTATGTGCATCGCATTGGGCGCACGGGGCGGATGGGGAAAGAAGGCCAAGCGATTTTATTTGTGGCACCTCGCGAACGTCGGATGTTGAGTGAGATAGAAAAAGCGACGCGCCAAAAGATTGAAATGATGGAATTGCCAACTGCAGAAACGATTAATGACAAACGCATTGAACGTTTTAAAGACCGCATCACACAAACGCTGTCTCTTGAAGAGTTGGGTTTTTATTATCAGCTTGTTGAGCAGTATCGACAAGAGCACAATGTGCCGGCTGTGGAAATTGCGGCGGCATTGGCTCGGCTCGTGCAGGGTGCGGAGCCTTTGTTGTTGGCTGATAAACCCAAACACAGGGAGGCTGAACCGCGTGGATCTCGTGAACCACGTGGATCTCGTGAACCTCGTGAACCTCGTGAATCTCGTGAATCTCGTGAATCTCGTGGGCCTCGTGAATCTCGTGAATCTCGTGAACCTAATTTCGACGAAGCGCCTAAACCGCGAAGTAAATCTCGGAAACCAAGAAGTAGTGACATTGGCATGGAGCGGTTTCGCCTCGAGGTGGGGCAGGAACACGGTGTTCAGCCGGGCAATATTGTTGGCGCCATTGCCAATGAGGCAGGCTTAGACAGCAAGCACATTGGTCGGATTGAGATTTATGACGATCACAGCACCGTTGATTTGCCTGAGGGTATGTCTACTGAATTGTTACAAGAATTGAAAAAGGTGTGGGTGTCGGGACAACAACTGAAAATTACGCGGTTAGAGGGTAAACCTCGCCCGGCTGCAGGGGCAGATAAAAAACAGAAGAAAGAAAAGGTTAGATCAAAATCCAAACCAAAATCCAAACCAAAATCCAAACATAGAAAAGGTGCGCCACCTTCAAATTAAAAAGAAATCCTTCTCTGAGAGGTACGCATGCGAGTTTTTAGTTTTGGTGCCAGCACGGCGCAGGGTGCAAAAGATGATGTGGGTGGTGGGTTTATTGGTCGTTTGGGCGCGCGTTTAGAGCGTGAGACGATTGGACACGCAGAAAATTATGGCATCGGCGGTGAGAATACCACCGAGATGGTTGCCCGTTTGGATTCTTTGACCGAGACGTCAACAAACGATGTCGCCATTGTGGCACTTGGTATCAATGATGTTTCGCGGTATCCTGATGCCCGATCTGAACGTCGGGTTGCATTGGAGAAACACAAAACCAATGTGCGTGAGATTCTGACATTTTTGCAGGGGCGATGCCACGTGGTTTACGCCAGTCAATATCCCGTACAATATGAGCAGTTGGGCTTTGATCCTGAGACTGTGGCAAATTATCGCAAAGCAGGCGTCGCAATAGCAGAAGAACTGGATGTGGCCGTTGTGGACATTTTTGCGATGATCGATGGGGCTCGATTTACCCAATTTATCCACGCCGATGGCATGCATTTTAATTCGGAAGGGCATCAGTTTATTGCCGATGTGTTGTGGTCATATTTTGAAGGAAATGAATGCTTTTAAGCATTGTTCGATTGCAATTTTTTGCTGATTTTTTTGCAAAATGAATTCCTACTTAAAAAGCAAACGGGCCTGTGTGTCGAGTGACACACAGGCCCGTTTTTATTCCATGTAAAGGGCGTATTTTTAGCTATGCTTTTTCGGTGGCTTTTCCTCGGTGTTTGAGTATGGCACCCATAACAAGGATGGTCCCCGAGATGCCTGCTGCAAGCAGACGGTCGGGTAGTGTATTGGGGATGAGTACAATCAGACCGAGCAACAGACCCAAGATAAGGGAAGCATTGCCCATGACCATGAGTTGTCGGCCATCAAATGAACCTCCAATTTCTTTTTCAAAATCAATAGGCTTTTGCATTGTTTCGAAGAATATCTTTTCTTGTTCTTGAAACTGTGCATCGTTCCATTTTGCCAGCGGAACACAAATTGCGGTGGCAACAGAACCAAAGATAAAAACCCACATGGCCCGTTCTTGAATTGTCCACACGATGTCATTTACATTTGTGTCATAGAATGCATAAGCCGACGGGATCAAACACGCGGAGATAATAAAAAAGTAAGACCATTTCCACATTTTCTTGAGCCAGAGTCCCGCAAGCATTGGGAACCCAAGTGGAATACCGATGATGGCACCCATTGCTAAGTAAGCATCAAAGAGCACAATGTCTTTTTGGTATACCCATAGGAGGCTGTAAAATATAATGATGCCACCCAGCACACCCGTTAATACCCGACAAAGCCACATTTCGGTAGCGGGCTCGAGATCGGCTTTTCCCATTTTTTCGCGAATGCGTGGGATGATGTTACGAACGATGATTCCCACTTGGCCGTTGAGTGCTGTGTCCATACTGCTCATTGTTGCGGCAAACATGGCTGCGATCATGATGCCAATGAGTCCTTTGGGTAACAGCTGGAGTGCCACGTAGGCATAGGACCCGTTGGATGGGTTTTTTACATCAAGACCATTGATTTCAGCTTCGTAAAGAAAACGGCCGACCATTGGGGGAAGGAACCAGACGAGGCTGCCAAAGGCCATCAATACCATGGCGAGCCAAGCTGCTTTTTGGGCTTCTCGACCGTCTTTTGCAACAAGAAAGCGACCCGCCGAAGACAAACTGATTTGGCCATAAAGCTGCATGAAAAAGATGACGATGATCCATTGCCAAGAGAATTTGTTATCGGGAAATTGCCCGGGGTCTTTGACAAATTTGAAATCTTCGGCAAAACGAGGGTCGGAAAAGTAAGAGAAAAAAGCGCCGAGTCCACCGATTTCGTTGAGTGCCAAAACGGCTATAACCACTGTGATGACCATCATGATGAGGCCTTGCACAAAGTCTGTGGCCATAACGGCCCATTTGCCGCCTGTGGTTGAATAAAAGACCACAATAATGCCAATGACGACAATGGTTGTTTTGAGCGGAAAACCGAAAGTCGAACTCGCAAATCCAGCGAGCGCCCAAAGTTGGATGGATCCGGCGATGGGCGCCATTATGATTCCGATATATGCACTAAATTGCTCCATTGCTACGCCAAACCGAGCGCGTATGACATCGGCGATTGTGAGTGCTCGTGTTTGCCGAAACCACTTGGCCAAGAAGAGCCCAGAAATGGCATAGGAGATCACATTGGCAAGGTAGATGATCAACAAGGTTGGGCCCGCGTCATAAGCTGCTGAGGCATTGCCCGTGAATGTAAATGCGCTGATGCCCGAGATGAACATGCTCATGCCAACGATCCACCAGGTTCCTTGTGCGCCACCTCGTATAAAGTCACTTAAATTTTTGGTGTACCGACTAAAGTAGGCACCCAAACCTAAGAGCATGATGAGGTAGATGGTGAGTGTGATATACTCGAAGTACATAGGTTCAAAATTTCCTTTCTGGTGCGGGTCTAAGCGGCTGGTTTATTTAGTGTTCTGATATAAACTGAGGGGTGTAAAGTAGGGAATACAATCGGATTTACAATCATATTCTGATGCCCTTTACACCTTGGTGTGGACCCGCTTGGTTTAAGGGGTGTTTGGGTGCGGGCGGGGTCTGGGTTTGGGTTGTCTTAATTTGTTGTTTATTTGTTCTGGGTTTTCGTTTATTGCACAAAAGCATTTTTAATGCGGGTTTAGAATAGGAGCGTGAACATGCGAAAAATTGCCGTTTTAGATGATTATTTACATTTGGCAGAAGGTGCGGCCGATTGGGCGTTACTGGATGCAGAGATCACTTTTTTTGATGACACGATTCATGAAACGGATGCTCTTGTCTCCCGGTTGGAACCGTTTGATGTGCTGGTGACGACACGGGAACGCACTCGGTTTCCACGTGAGGTGCTTGAGCGACTGCCAAACTTAAAGTTAATTGCGGGAACAGGCAGACGGCAGGCCAATGTCGATTTGGATGCGGCAAATGAATTGGGTATTCCGGCTTGTGTGACTGGTGGGTCGGGAACGCGGGGAAATTCAACCGCAGAGTTGACGTGGGGATTGGTGCTTGCTTTGACGCGACATATTGCTTGGGAAGATCGTCAGATGCGGGAAGGCCATTGGCAGACTCGGGTGTCTGAAGGGATTGGTGGAAAGACGTTGGGGATTTTGGGGTTGGGGCGAATCGGGTCGGTTGTGGCGAGTTTTGGGAAGGTTTTTGATATGGATATTATTGCGTGGGGGCCCACACTGGATGCAACTCGGGCCGCGCGAGGTGGGGTTGAATATGTGTCGTGGGATGCCTTGTTTGCACGATCGGATGTGTTGTCGATTCATGTACCGTTGACAGATTTGAGCCGGGGATGGATTACGGCCAAAGAATTGAAGCTGATGAAACAGACTGCGTTTTTGATTAATACGTCGCGTGGACCCATTGTGGATGAGGCGGCCTTAATCCATGCGTTGACGGATGGTGAGATTGCGGGTGCGGGTTTGGATGTGTATGATTTAGAACCCCTGCCGACAGACCATCCCTTTCTGGGGTTAGAGAATGTGTTGTTGACGCCACATTTGGGTTATAGCACCGGGGCGACACTCAAGCGGTTTTATGAAGCGTCTGTGGAGAATATATTGGCTTGGATGGCAGGTCATCCGATCAATATCTGTAATCCTGAGGTGCTTGATCATCGTCGGGTTTGATGGCCAAGTGATCAGGCGTGTTGCTCTGTTAATCCACGACAGCGGCGCTGATGCGATTTGAGACGCGCCTTAAAAGGCTGCCATTGTCAATTCTATTGTTTGTGAGGATGACACAAAGGAGTTGACGTGTTGGGTCTGCCCAGGCAACGGTGCCCGTGGCACCTGTATGACCAAATGTGGTGGGGGACACAATTTCACCAAAGTCGTTCCATACCAATGAATTTGCAAGGCCCCAACCCAAGCCCCATGGGGCGTTTAGAAAGGGGTTTTGATTGGTGGTCATGGTTTGGACGGTGGCGGCGCTGAAGATACGTTTTGACCCATACTGACCTTCATTGAGCATGGTTTGAAGTAAAATGGCCAAGTCTGATGTCGTGCTGTGCATGCCTCCCCAAGGGTGTCCCATGTCTCGCCAATAGAGGCTGTTGGCACCAAAGCGTTTTTCGTCTTCGGTTTGAGCAAGGGTGGTGCCACACCACACGGTTTCGTCCAGAGTAAATGAGCCCATGCCCAAGGCGCTGTTGTTCATGCCTAAGGGCGAAAATATCTCTTGGTTTTCAAAGTCGCGCAGCCGTTGTTTTGTGACGCGTTCAACAATTTCGGCGGCCAATAGGATGCCTTTGCTTTGGTAAGAAAAATCGGTGTTGGGAGGGTATAAGAGTGGGGTTTGACAGGCTGCTTGCACAAATGCAGATAAGGGTACATTGGCGCGCCTGAGCTCTGTGTTTTCGGGAAGCATGTCAGGCATTCCTGACGTGTGCGAGAGAAGGTGGCGGACGAGAACCTCTTTGCGAAGGGAACCTTCGAACTCTGGGATGTAAAGAGAAACTGGGTCGTTGAGGGAGACCTGGCCGCGTTCTACCAAGAGCATGAGGGCACAGGCTGTAACGGGTTTGGTGATGGAGGCCAAGAGGAAGATACTGTCGGGGTGTGTTTGTGGGGACTCGTTTTGTGGTGATAAATGGCCAAACCCTTGGTGGTTGACGATGGTGCCATGTCGTGCAACGAGCAATGAAGCTGCAGAGATGCGCTGTGAATCGATTTCTGACTGAAGCAAGCTGTTTGCTTGATTCAATATGTGGGCGTCCATTCCAACATGGTCGGGTGTGCTGTGGGTCAGTTCAGTCGTTTGCATTAGAGATGCCTTTGTGTTTTATGGGTTGGGGAGGATATGCATGGGCACATTTTCTTGGGTAGCAAGCTTTGGCAGTATATCGCACGTTGTCAGAGTGATTCGGATGGTTAATACGATATTTTAAAGCTCCTTTTTTAGGCCCAAACAGTATACAATGATGTCAGTAAATTTGTCAACACCACTTTTTAACCTGTGTTTTCTGGTGTTGGAAAGTTGCAGAATGTTGTGTAGATTGCGCCAGAGTATTAGGGGTTTCTAGAACTTCATTTCCTGCTTCATGTAAAGGGGATTGCTATGCCAATGACCGATGCTGAATTGGAACAATATGAGACTGAGGGCGCTGTTATTATTGACACGCCTTTTACAGAAGAAGAATTGGACAAGGCCGAAGCAGCATGGGATCGGTTGACGGAAAGTGGGCGGCCATCCTATGAGGATCCGGAATATGTGAACCTGGTTCAACATCCTTATTTGGAGGGCGTGGCCAAACAGGTGTTGCGTGCAGATGCGGTACATTTGTGGTGGGGGCTCAGACCGCATGAACGGGCACCGTCGAAAGGCCCTTATCGGAGCACCCGTGAGCGATGGGAGAGTGGGTTCCACACCGACATTCAAGCCACTTGGGAAGATTTTCAAGCGACACCCCGCAGAATGCGTGCTGAATTGTGGCTTTGGGTCAATGATGTGCCTGTGGAGCGGGGAGCCATGCGTATTTTACCGGGCAGTCATAAACCGATCATGGAACACTGGAGCCGGGTTTTAACACCTGAGCACAAGGCGATGCTGCCGCGCGTTCATGGGCTGCGCCCAAACCCAAGAGAGAATTCATCGGCTTATCCTGAATGCGTTCCTGAGTTGGTTGATGTGCCTTGGGCCGATCAAGAACCCGTTCCTCAAGTTGTGCGCCGGGGGCAGATCTTGGTGCTTTGCAGTGCCGGATTGCACTCGGCTTGGGACAACGAAGACACTGTGTCGCGCAAGGCCATGACCACCTCTTGGGTTGCCAACGGTGTGTCGTGCGGATTGCCTAAGAACCAGCGCGATGACGTTCTGACGTTTTTACCTAATTTGCGTGAGAAGCTTCGCCCAGAGCGCACACACATTGTGCCAGATAACTTCGATTGGCTTTTTGAGAGCAACTATGAACCCAAATGGCCTGAGATTTTTGTGGCGGAGTAGGCCCAATGTGCCCTTCTTATAAGGGATGCGGTTCACTATCAGAATTGTAAAAGAGGCACCGACATTTCTCAATATTAATATTGGAGGTAGTAGATGAGTTTGGAAGGCAAAACAGCAATTATGTTTGGAGCGGGTGCAATTGGTAAATCGATTGCAAATTCATTGGTCGCAGAAGGTATGAATTTGGTTGTGGTGAGTCGCGCGACCACAGATCGGAAGCCCTCTTCAGAAATATTGGTTGATTCATTAGGCCAAAAAGAGGGCCAGCGTTTTGTGACACATTTGGCCGATGCGGCAGATTTTGAGGGTGTTGGTGGGGTATATGCTTTTGCCGAAAAAGAATTTGGGCATGTTCACTTGGTTGTGAATGGTTCGGGTGGCAATCGAAAAGAAGCTGTGGTCGTGCCTGACAATCCGTATGAATTGATCGACCCCAGTATTTCTCATGACATGATGAATGCGAACTACTTTGCCAAGGTACATTCCATAAAGCATTATGTGCAACACCTCAAACGTATGGGGAAAGAAGGCCATGTTGTGAATATTACATCGATGGCTGGGTTAACGCCTCTTTCTAAGGTGGTTGACTATGGTGCGGCTTATGCGGCCGCAGAGAATTTGACCAAAAGTATGGGCGCCTATTTGGGGCAACAAGGTTTGGGTTCTGTGAATAATATTGCTGTGGGTTTTATTGTGGGCGACCAAAATAGGGCCTTGATGTATAACCCCGATGGCAGTATGAGCCCCCGTGGAAAAGAAATTTTGGATAACATTGCAGATGGACGATTCCTAACTGAAAATGAACTGGGTCCCAAGGTTGCTTTTCTTGCAGATCGAGAGAAAAGCAGTGGCATTAATGGGTGTACTATTAGAGTGGATGGTGGTTTTGGTATTATTGCGCTTGCAGGGACATCGGGTTATAGACCGTAAATAGAAGGTTGTATAATGTTGGGATTTGAAACAAAAAAAAACCGCGGGTTAAGGCTCGCGGTTTTTTTGTTGGGGAAGGGGCATTCTTTCATGGGCTGGGTTGATTTTTCTGTCTTTTTTGTGCGGGTGCCCTATTTTTGGTCAATCATTTACGGATAGTTGCGTTCTGATTCCTTTTCCTTGGAGCAAAAAAATGGATACATATGCCCAACTTTACCGCGATCTTGGCGCGACGCCGGTCATTAACGCAGCAGGTAACCAGACCGTCATTGGCGGATCGCGTATCTCGCCGGGTGTGCAAGATGCCATGGTCGCTGCCAATCGCTACTATGTCTCAATGGACGAGTTGTTTCACTCGACGGGAGAGATGATTGCCAATATGCTTGGCACGGAGGCTGCATTTGTAACCCCTGGGTGTGGCGCTGCACTTGCCCTTGCGGCAGCGTCGTGTATGTCTGTGGGGGATGCGGGTCGGATGGAGCAGTTGCCCCATACAAACGGAATTCCCAATCAATTCTTGTTTCAGCGTCGTCAGAAATATCATTATCAGCGGTGTCTCACGACTTTTGGTGGGCACATAGTGATGGTTGGCACTCAAAATGGGACGACTGTGGAACAGTTGGATGACTCGATTACCGAGCAGACGGCGGGTATCCATTACTTCGCGTCTGGGGATTCTGATCCATCGATTTTGGATCTCGATGGTATCCTGGATGTTGCGGGACGTCACGATCTTCCCGTCACGATTGATGCAGCATATCAGGTATATCCACTGAACACCATGAAGGCATATGCACAAACACCAAATGCGTTGATCGGCTTTGGCACCAAATATATTGGGGCATGCAACTCGACGGGTATTTTGTGTGGCAAAAAGGAACTTGTTGAGGCGGCCTACGAACACAGTTTTATCGGTTTTGAAACCAGTGAGTTGGAAACAGTGGGGCGGCCTCTCAAGCTTGATCGACAAGAAGTGGTTGCGGTGGTTGTTGCGCTACAGGAATGGCTGGCGATGGATCACGAGGCGCGCATTGCCGATCATTGGCGAAAGGCAGACCACATTATGAGTCGCCTCGATGGGGTCGCTCATTTGAGTAGTGCGCGGCACGTTGAAGACAATAGCTTGAGCAACGGTGTGATGCTGACGATTGATGAAGTGGGGTTGGGAAAAAGCGCTGTTCAGGTGGTGGCAGAGCTGAAGGCCGGTGATCCATCGATTTGGACACGGGCGACTGGGAACCAGATTCGTATTGCTGTTGCACATCTGATTGAGGATGAGGTGGACATTGTTATTGATAGGTTTCGAAAAGTCGTGTCTTAGAACGGCTGTCTATTCAGTTTGAGCTAAAAGTGCTCTATAAGGAAGCGAGGTCTTGATGACGATCACTATTGATACACCTATGGTAGCCCCGGAGTGGGCTTTGCTTGAACGCCAGTTGCTCAAATCACAAAGCGACGCCTGCGTGGCATTTTTTGATCACTACTTTGATGAACGCGGATATCTTTTGTGCGTGCCACGTTGGGGTGGGGATGATGGCCCTGATGATGCTGCAGAAAATATCTTGAACTGGACCATGTTGCATGCATTGGGTGGGGATGATTCTGTTTTGGATCTTTATAAACGGGGTTGGGAGGGGCATTTGCGGCAGTATACAGAAGCCAAGACAACGGTCGTACCGATGGCACGAGAGGGCATGTATTACAAAGAATTCACGGTGATGTTTGACTGGTTTCACAACGGCGAGGGGCTTTCGGCTTTTAATCTTCAGGGGTTGTCTGATCCCAATGATCGGGCCATGCAGATTCGTGCCAGACGGTATGCAGGTTTTTATATGAACGAAGACCCGCAGGCTGCCAACTATGACCCCAAGCATAAAATCATTCGCAGTTGTTTCAATGGCAGTCGGGGGCCGTTGTTGCGCAAGGCGACGGGATTAGACTGGGCAGGAGACCCGATTGAGATTGAAGGGCGTTTTCGACTGGGGCATGGTGAGCGGTCTTTTGAAGAAATGGTGGATCACTTTAAGGATTATACCGATGTGGTGGGTGACAACCCCATGAACTTGGCATCAACGATTTTGGCTTTGAATGCCTATATGCTTCAACACGAAGACAAATATAAAGCGTGGGCTTTGGAATACATTGATGCGTGGTGTGAGCGAACTGCAGAAAATGGCGGGATCATTCCAACCAATATAGGGCTTGATGGCACCATTGGGGGTGAATGTGGTGGGCGATGGTATGGCGGTATTTATGGGTGGGGTTTTACGGTGAAGGTGCCTCAAACAGGTGCATTGGCACACCGTACCTATTCACACACGCGGGCGATTAATGGATTTGGTGTGGGCTTGTTGTTAACGGGTGATCAAAAGTATGTGGATACGTGGCGTGGTGTGATTGATCATATCAATGCCAACGCACGTGAGATTGATGGCAAGACGATGTGGCCCAATGCCTATGGTGATTATTTTGGTGAGGAAGACTGGTACGATTGGAAAGAATATCCTTTTAGCTCTGGCGCAAAGGAAGTTTGGTATTGGTCGATGAATTCGGAGGATGCAAAGCGTGTTGGAAATGATCCTTGGGTGAAGTATTTGGAAGGCGACAATGCAGAATATCCAACGACAGCTTTGAAGGCCTCATTGGAACGGGTGCGCAAGGATATGGCAGAAATGGCTGCTGACACTTGCTCGCCAGACACACGGCTTTCTGACGATATGAACCATATCAATCCGGCTAAGACCGCAACGCTTACACAGCTGATGTTGGGTGGTTTGCCAACAGGACGGGTTGGATCACCCCTGTATTGTCACGTACGTTACTTTGATCCCGAGCGACGACGTGCGGGTATTCCAGAAGATGTGGCGGCTCTGGTAGAGCATATTTCAGACGATGAAGTGACATTGACACTGGTGAATGTAAACCCGGTCCAATTGCGAACGGTTGTTGTGCAAGCCGGGGGATATGCGGAGCATGAAATTGTGAAGGCTTCTTTGGGTGATCAGGAGATAACCGTTGAAGACAGTGCCTGCACGGTCCTCCTTTCACCTGGTTGTGGTGCACAACTTAAACTCACGTTAAAGCGGTTTGCCAATCAACCAACTTTGGCATTTCCTTGGTAATGGAGAGCATATCATTGCTAATGATACGATATTTCAAGGGTAACAAAAAATGAACCGTAAAAAACGATTGTTGTTGCAGGTGAGCTTTATTCTGGTGGGTGGGTTTTTGACAACGAGTTTGGTGAGCTATGTGATGGCACGGTCTTCTGTACGCGATCAAATTGTCCTCAATGCACTTCCCTTGACCAGTGACAATGTGTATTCTGAGATTCAACGCGATTTGCTCAAGCCGATTTTTTTATCATCGCTGATGGCGAACGATACCTTTTTGCGCGATTGGGTGATTGCGGGCGAAAAAAATGAGAAGGAAATTCAGCGCTATCTCAAAGAGATGATGGTGAAATACAATACGTTTACCAGTTTTTTTGTGTCTGATAAAACGCATATTTATTATCACGCAGATGGTATTTTGAAAACGGTGCAGGAAGACGAACCCCGAGATGCGTGGTATTTTCGGGTGCGACAGATGGCATCGGACTATGAGATCAACCTTGATCCAGATTTGGCCAATAAGGATGCGTTGACGATCTTTATCAACCATCGGGTATTTGATTATGATGGCCATTATATGGGGGCCATTGGGGTGGGCCTGACCATTCGGGCGGTGCTTGACTTGATTGGCGAATACCAAGAAAAGTACAACAGCAATATCTATTTTGTTGATGCCAAGGGTCAAATCATTTTGCACAATGCCGATTTGCCGGATGGTGTGAACGACATTGGTGAGCTTGTTGGGTCAGATACTGTTTTGGATTCTATCTTGGCTCCAAATGCCCACCGGTTTCAGTATGTGCGAAAGGGGCAGGTGGCTCACTTGCACACACGTTTTGTGCCCGAATTAAATTGGTATTTGTTGGTAGAGCAAATGGAAGGGCAGGCGGTTAGTAGCATCTTTGACACGTTGATTCTGAATCTGATGGTGTGTGTGTTGATTACGGGCGTCGTGATTGTACTCACGGGGTTTACCATCCATTCATATCAGAAAACCACACAACAGCAACAAACTGAAATCGAGAAACAACACCATGAATTGTTTGAGAAAAACGCACATTTGGAAACGGCCTTGAGTGAAGTAAAAACGCTGAGTGGGTTGTTGCCCATCTGTGCATCTTGCAAAAAGATTAGAGATGACAAGGGGCATTGGGAGGATCTTGAGCTGTATATTAAAGCGCGCTCAGAGGCTGATTTTACGCATGGGATTTGTCCTGATTGTATGCATGAGCTCTATCCTGACTTTAGACCGAAGCCCAAGAAAGACGGTGATGCACCTCAGGCTTAAATTTGTTATGTACCGGATTAGATTGTTTATATCAATAGGAGCTGAACAACATGCAAGCAATGGATGATTTCTCCTTAGTCAAGGACAGAGTGGTTGCAGATCTCATGGAAGTTGCAATTGATGATGGCCGTGTCAAAACCATCATTGGCAGAATGAATGAAGATGGAAGCTTCAATGACATCAACTATGTGGACTTGAGCAGAACCGCAGGATTCCCACAACGGAGACACACGTCTGATCTGGTTTACCTTGCAAGAGCATATCAAAGCAAGTCATCAGAGTTTTTCGATAGTGAAAAGTTAAAAGACACTCTTACTGTGGGATTTAAATATTGGGTTGACAACGATTTTTTTGGCGATAACTGGCACAACAATCAAATATCAACACCCACCAGTTTGGTTGAGTTGATGTTGCTTGTCGGTGACGAATTGCCACCGGATCTGGTTGAAAAAGGACAACCCATTATTGGCAGGGCCCACATGACTGCATCGGGTGCCCGACCCAGTGGAGACAGAATTGTGATTGCCGGTATCTTGGCGAAGAATCTCCTCTTTAGAGGCGACCGGGCACAATTTGGTGAGACGATGAAGCTCATAGAGAGTGAAGTGAAATTCTCTACGGGCAGTCGGGGAATGCAACACGATTTCAGTTTTCACCACCGGGAAGATAGGGTCAATAATACGACGTCTTATGGATATGGAAAATATGCCAATGCTTTTGGGGAATGGTCTTTTTATGTGGCAAAAACGGAATACGCTTTTTCGGTTGAAAAGATCAATCATCTGATTGACTATTATCTGGAAGGTATATTCAAGCAACAGGTCTATGCGACTTATACCGATGTGAGTGTTGTGAACAGAAGCATAACACATGAGTCAAGATTTGAACCGCATAGCACGCTTGAAATTGAACGTTTGATGCAAAGCACGGATTATCGACAGGTGGAACTGGAGGAGGTCATCCGGTTGAGAAAAGGAGAGAGCAAACCTTCACAGTCTTTTGCGAAATTTTTTTGGCAAACGGAGCACTTTGTGTTTCAACGACCCGACTTTTACACAACTGTGAGAATGTTTTCAACCCGAAACAGAAATATGGAAGTCCCCTATAATGGCCCCGGAAAACCCACGCATCACAGGGCCGATGGTACCAATTATTTGATGCTCAAGGGAGATGAATACCATAACATCTGGCCGGTTTACGACTGGCAGAAAATTTCAGGGACGACCATTGTTCAAAAACCAGAACTATATCCACCCGAGGAAATCCAGAAAGAGGGATTCACTGATTTTGTGGGTGCGGTTACCGATGGTTTGTTGGGCGCTGTTGCTTTTGATTTTAGGAGCCCGCACGATTTTATTACGGCCAAAAAGTCGTGGTTCTTTTTTGATAAAGAATATGTTTGTTTGGGAACAGGTATCAACGCGAACCGGAGGTTGCCTGTGGTCACGACCGTTAACCAAGTTTTGCTTCGGAGCGACGTAACCGTTTTTCAGAATGATGAGATGGTCAAATTGTCTGAGGGTGATCGTGAGTTGGAGCGTGTAAATTGGGTACATCAAGATAAGGTTGGATACATTTTTCCTGACACTGCAACGGTTCATATATCAAATCAAATACAAGAGGGACGATGGTCGGACATTACGGATGAAAAAAATATCTCTGATGAAGTTGTAAGTGAAAAAGTGTTCATGCTGTGGTTCAACCATGGTGAGCGTCCGGAAAATGTATCTTATCAATACATTGTTGTGCCGAACGTTACGGAAGCGGAATTGAAAGACAGTGCGAATCGCAACATTGAGATTCTTATCAATACGGCTGACATCCAAGGTGTGAAGCATTTGGAACACGAGGTCTGCCAAATTGCATTTTATGAAGCAGGTGAAGTTGAGATCGCAAAGGGATTAAAAATAAAGATGGACAGTCAGGGCATGGTTATGGTTCACCTGAACGGAAATAAAATAGAGAACGTGACCGTTTCTGATCCATCAAGAAAGTTAGGCAGAATGACACTAACGGTTTCTGGTATCTACCCTTCTAAAGGCGATCATTTTTTTACAATACCCAACGAAACTGAGAACAACACGCTCATACTCATCGATTTACCGCTGGGCGTTTATGCAGGGAAGAGTGTCGGTATTGCGCTTTAAAATACGTACGGCAAGAGGGCACTGATTTACAGGAGATTAACTTACAATGCTTCAAAGAATGAAATCAAAGAGGACGTTATGAACGAAACGATCATGAATCTCCTTGCAAAAGTAATAGGGGATGCCCGAGAAAACCCTTTGGAACACCGGTTATTCAACAGTATTAGCCTGCTCAATGGCATCGCGAACATTGGGGGGGCTGGTGTTAACTTATTTTTAGGGCAGCCTACCGTGCTGTTCTTTTTAAACTTCGTTACGGGCATACTGTTTGTCTTCTTCTGGTACTGTTCCAGGTTTTACGGAAAATGTAAGCTCTTTTACTGGCCTTTTATTCTACTTATTGTTGCCTTTTTATCTGTTAACTGGGTACAAAATGCAGGCTCAACAGGCGGCGCGCATTACTATTTCATTGTTGCGTTTATCATTTCTGTTATCCTGGCAACCAACACGTATCAATACGTTGTTTTATTTCCTCTTTTTGTCGTTGTAACGGGGTTTCTCTTTTGGATAGAATACACCCATTTGGAGTGGATTGTACAATATGAAAGCATGACAGAGCGATATATTGATGTGTCTCTCAATTTTGGTTTTGTACAAATATTCGCCGGCGTTTTGGTGTTGGTTTTGTCGAAAAGTTTAAATCAGGAACGCAAAAAATCAGACCGTCTCTTGCTGAACATTTTGCCGGCGGCTGTTGCAGAGGAACTCAAGAGGAAGGATTACGCGACCCCTCGTCACTACGAAAGTGCCACTGTCCTTTTTACGGATTTCGTCGGGTTTACAAAATTTGCAGAGAAGATGACGCCGGTTGAATTGATTCATGAATTGGATGAATCGTTTCGGGTTTTCGACCGGATCATGAGAAAACACGGACTCGAAAAGATCAAGACTATAGGTGATTCATACATGGCGGTGGGTGGCATCCCCGAATCGAATAGTACCCACGCTTTGGACTGTGTTCTTGCAGGCCAGGAAATTCAACAGTTTATGGCTGATCTGAAAGAAGAGAAAAAGCTAAAAAACCTCCTCTATTTTGAATGCAGATTGGGCATCCATACCGGCCCGCTTGTGGCTGGTGTTGTTGGGGATCACAAATTTGCTTACGATGTTTGGGGCGATACGGTGAATACTGCGAGTCGGATGGAGTCTTCTGGAGAAGCTGGGCGGGTCAATATGTCAAACACGACATTTGAATTGGTCAAATATTATTTTGAGTGTGAATCTCGCGGGAAAATCAAGGCAAAAAACAAAGGTGAAATTGAGATGTATTTCCTAGGTAGTGCCAAAGACAGTGCGCATTCGCAAGGTGTGGGTTGAATAAAAAGGAGGCAGGAAATTGGGCACTGAAATATCGTCATCCAATCATTCACTGTGGGACATTTTACTTGAGGAACCCTTTCGCATTTTTTTTCCAATAGGTGTGTTGGGGGGATTTGTTGGTGCTTTTCTTTGGTTGGCTCCTGATATGAATTTGGCGCTTCCCTATGGTGGATTGTATCACGGATTGCTTCAGATCCAAGGGTTTGTGATGGCATTTGCTGTTGGTTTCCTGATGACCGTTTTACCACGGTTTATGGAAACGGATGGTTCTAAGGTGTGGGAGATTGGCTTAAGTGTTGTGTTTTTGGTTGGCAGTATGGTTGCCCTGTTCTTGGGGGATTTGGAGGTGGCCGAATTTGGTTTTTTGGCATTGCTTATCCATCTGCTGATCTTTGCGCTTCGACGATTTGTCGTTCGTAAGGACAATCCGCCTGCGGCTTTTGTTTTGGTGGGTTTTGGTTTGTTGTGTGGGGTGGCAGGTGTTGGTTTATTACTCTATCCACCCCCCGGTTTTAACCGTTTGGGTCAAAATTTATTAGAGCAAGGGATGTTCTTGGCTTTTGTGATGGCAGTGGGCAGTTATTTGGGTCCCAGACTGTTATACGGTGTAAAGGGTTTTCCTGAAACGGAAGGTCCGGTATTTCGTAAGCAACTTTGGATGTATACGGCTGTGGGCATTTTGTTTCTGCTCAGTTTTGTCCTTGAGGCGGGCGGGGCACCTGTTTGGGGGCGCTTGATGCGTGCTTTGATCGTATCGATTCAACTGCTTGTAGAGATTCGTATCTATCAACGCCCGCACGCAGGGTACTGGCATTTGTATCTGATGTGGTTTTCTTTCTGGTGTGTGCTGCTTGGACTTTGGTTATCTGGTTTGTTTCCTGTCTATGAGATGACGATGTTGCACATCACTTTTGTGGGTGGTTTTGGTTTGCTCACGATCCTGATTGGGAGTCGGGTCATTACCGGGCATTGTGATGTGAAGGATTTGTGGTTGCAAAGTGCCTGGCAACTGAGCTTACCAGGCTTGCTTATTTTACTTGCTGGTGTGGCGCGATTGGGCGCGGGTGCATATCCCGAAACCTATGCGGTGTTCCTATATTGCGGTGTTGGTCTGTGGCTTTTTGCCATGTTGTTGTGGGGAATGCTATTTGTACCAAGGGCCCATCCCCGTCACGTTGCACCAGAGGATTGATCGTTTTGGAGAAGAAAAAAGTCAGAGGGAATTTAAATGACCAACTTGAAACAGGAGCATACACATGTATCCAGACAAAGAAGCTGATCTGCTCAAGGCGTTTTCACCCGCTGAACCCATATTTACAGTGGACCCCGATTATATAGCACGGGCGCGCTCGTTGAGCAAGCAGGAAGATAACACGTGTGGGCGGGCCCTTCAAGCCTTACTTGTGGAAGCGGATGCTGCTTTGAAGCAGGAACCGCTGACGATTGTGAACAAACCGATCTTGCCTGTTGGTGGTGACAAACATGATTATATGAGTGTGGGGCCTTACTGGTGGCCAGACCCTGAGACGCCTGACGGTTTGCCTTATATCCGACGAGATGGGGAGCGCAATCCTGAGGTTGAGAAAACGGATCGCCCTCTATTGGCAAAACTCATATCAACGGTGAAAACGCTGGGGTTTGCGTATGGTTTTACACATAATGAAGACTACGCGGCGCATACTGCCTTGTTGTTGCGCACATGGTTTTTAGATCCTGAAACCAAGATGAACCCAAACCTTTTGTTTGGGCAGGCGATACC
>JBLHJX010000065.1:0-21717 GCA_047619225.1 Candidatus Latescibacterota bacterium | reverse complement strand
AAATCAGTGCCATAAATCGCCCGCCCTGTAACCTTATCCACACCATCGTGGCGAATTGGACGGGTTCCAACCACTTTATAATCTGTTATGCCCAAATAATCTTCCGTTTGTGTGGCCATTACGCCTCCTGAGAATCATATCGTAAGTGAATGTCTTCAATCGCTAGAAAATATTACTGTAATATTTCAGTTTGTCAAGATATAGATAAGTGGTTTTAAAGGATGTTATAGAGACCTCTTTCTCAAAGTCGTTTTTGGTTCTCTAAGCTATCAGCCAATTCTTTCTTCGCCAGAATCTGTCCCAAACTCCCACCCCGTCAAGAAATCGTTGTTCTCCGCTATTTGCACCCAAGCCAACCGTCCTTCCAACAGAACGGTGAATTGTGCGCTGTTGGTATGTGGGTCCAATCCTTTTTTGATGATGTCAAAATCGACACACCGGAGTTGCATTCCCGATGGGCTGATGTCCACCAATCCAACGTTCTGGTAATCTCCTTCACCTACTTGTGCTTGAATAGGCAAGTCCAGATCCAACCGGTCGTGTCGGCGTTTACCCTCTGACTCCATGTCCAACACAATCCCACGGTCGGTATCAGAATGCCCAAACAAAAACTCCCAGCCCGTTAGAAAAGAATCTGCTCGATCATTTTGCACCCAAGCCATGCGAGCATTAAGCTGTAACTCAAATTGAGCTTTGTTGTGAACGTTGTCGAATCCCGCTTTAAGGTCGTCGAAATCTTTGCTTTGGATTTGCATCCCAGTCGCACTGATGTCCGTCACGTTCAAGTCTTGGACAACCGATGCCCCCACAAGGGCCTGCACCGGTAAATTCACGACCATACGCGGATGCTGTCTGTGATCGTCACTCATATATTTCTCTCCTCATCGTGCCTAAAATAAGCCGAGATTCTTAGCTTGTCCAGCGATATTCTTAGCCAGACAACCGAACCCCTGTCAGTTTTTCAATCGCCCGACAAACCGCCGAAAAGTCTTCGGCACCCGCCCCCAAGCTGCTTGCTGCAGCATACATCTGATAAGCTGCGGCCCCAATGGGCACCGGCACGTTCAGCGCACGCCCCATCTCAACCCCAATCCCGATGTCTTTTTTCATTAAGTCTAACATAAACCCAGGGGTAAAATCGCCTGTTAATAAGTAATCTGCAACCCGAGCCTCAAACAGCCGAGAATTGCCCGTACTCACGCTAATAACCTGCCGCATCACCTCAGGGTCAGCCCCAGCCTTTTTGCCAAGTGTGAGCGCCTCCGAAATCGCAGCCATTGTAATGCCACCGATAAATTGATTGGTGATCTTAACAGTTTGCCCAACGCCCACCGCGCCCACGTGAAAGATGTTTTCTTCCTTACCCATGGCCTTAAAAATACCCGCACAACGGTCAAAGTCTTCCTTGGTACCCCCAGCAATAATCGTCAACGTTCCTGAAATGGCCCCAGTATCCCCACCACTAACAGGCGCATCCACCACGTTCACACCCTTCTTTTTGGCTATTTCCGCCACCTCCCGAATCGTCATCGGTGAAATGGTGCTCATATCCACAATCAGCTTGCCCTGAGACGCCCCTTCAAGGACACCATTTTCTCCCAAAATCACTTCGCGCACTTCCGTGTCAGCAGTCACAATTGTCACAACAATATCCGTCGCTTCTGCAACACCCTTTGAAGAAGAAACATAAGTTGCCCCCGCTTCCAACATTTCATCAATAACTTCCTGCCGCCGCGCATAAAATGTCACATCAAATCCTGCTTTTAAAAGATTGTGACACATGGGCTTACCCATGATACCCAAACCTACGAACCCAATCTTATCCATATCTAGCTCCTATCCTTTTTAAATGAGCCTTCAACCACCCTCTACCCATGACAAATTACTTCTCCACTGCCCATTGCTATTCCGCTGTCCACTGCCCACTATCAATTATCGATTGCTTTTCCGCCGTCCATTGTATATTGTCCACTCCCCTTTGTCAACCCCAGATCTCAATGGAGAATAACAATGAACACACTTTCCTGCTGCGTTGTAGGTTACGGCGGTATTGCTGAATTTCATGTCGAGGCCCTTAAGAAAATCGAGGGTATCAAATTGCACACGGTGATGGGCCGTCGTGCAGAACCAACGGAAGATTTTCGTGCCAAACATGGATTTGAAAAAGCCACCACAGACTATGATGCCGTGATGGCCGATAAAGACATCGATGTTGTCATTATAGGATCTCCAAGCGAAGCCCATTACGAACAGACATCAAAAGCCCTTGAGGCTGGCAAACATATATTGGTCGAAATCCCACTTGCCCTCTCACACAAAGGAGCCAGAGACCTTGCAGGGATGGCCAAGCACACCGATGCCAAGTTGATGGTCGCCCACACGCGCAGGTTTGACCCCGCTGGCATCTTCCTCAAAGACTTTGTGGCCTCAGGCAAGGCAGGTCAAATTTACCAACACCAACACTATTCGTTCTGGTTACGCCACCAGAATGTCGGCTGGACAGGGTATCAACGCAGTTGGACAGACGATGTGGTTTTCCATCATGGCTGCCATTTGGTTGATTTCTCACGCTGGATCATAGGTGCGCCCGTGCGCCGTGTCAGCGGCGAAATCTCACCTCTACATCCAGAAATTGGCACATCGCTGGACGTCAGCCTGTTAATGCGCTATGCAAACGAAGCCATCGCGACCATCAGCCTATCGTACAATGCCGCCCAATCTGCCAGCGGCAACCTGTTTATCTGCGAAAAAGGCACGATCAACCACACAGGCAAAACCATTACCCTAAATGGCGAAACCATCTTTGAAACAGCTGACAATGCCGAAGGCGCAATTCCTGCTCAAAACCGTGAATTCATCAACGCCATCCGCGAAAATCGGCAACCCTCCTGCAATGCAGAAGAAGCCCTCACTTCCCTTTCAGCACTCCAGCAAGTATACGACCAGATGATCACACTCGAAGATGAAGCGAAATACAAACGAAAGTGGTCACTCTAAATGAGAGTGGCACATCAACAATACTATAAAGAATTTCTGTAAGTCACAAATCTACAAAAACTCATAAAAGCACCCTCCAAAATCCATAAGCTGTTTGAAGTAAATCACTGATGGCTCTAGGCCTCTTAGTCTCTTGAAAAACTGTTCACGCTGTCAATCAAGATACACCTCAAAAACAAGACCCTACCGATTCTTTATCCCAGATAAACATCAATGCCCACAGAAAACCGCTACCCGATTCATTTTTATAAGCTTCATTCTGCTTAAACAATTTCCCTACCGTGCCTGGTCCCCGTCCTGATCATTCATGGTCAGGTTTTTTTACGATAGATTCCAATCTTCAACCCTCCCGACCTACAGCGCAACAAACCGCCCATCACGCCCCGACTGATACGCTGCCTCTATCACCTCAATATTACGCAACCCATCCATCCCAGAAGCAATCGGCTCAGCCTTGCCATTGACACAATCCCCAAAGTTCGTCAAAAGACCGCTGTAATAATCCGGAAAAGTAACAGATTCTGTCTCTTCACCTTTTTCAGTCACAGTCCGCAATTCACTACCCAAAAAGAGCGAGCCCTTCGTCCCATAAATCTCCAACACATTCCCATTGTTTGGGATCGCGAACGAAAGCCCCATAACTCCGTGTGCCCCATCTTTAAACTTCGTGGTCACAAAAGCTGTGTCTTCAACGCCCCAGTTGAACGCATCCGAACTACCCATAAATCCAACCCGAGAAAAGTCACCCACCAAAAACCGAAACAAATCGAAATAGTGCGCCCCCATATCCATCAGCACCCCACCGCCACTCTGCGAAGGATCCAACCGCCAACCACTCTGATCCGGCGACCACTTAGCCAAATGCGCGCGAATCTCTACGATCTGACCAAAACGCTCATTTGAGATCATCCTCCGAATGCGACGATAAATATCCCAACCCCGCATAACAAAACAGACCTGCAAATGAACACCCGCCTGATCACACGCCCCGATCATCTCTTCACACTCAGAAACCGTCATCCCCATTGGCTTTTCACAGAGCACATGTTTGCCCGCCTCAGCCACTGCCAACACGTGCTCATGGTGCAGATTAACCGGGCTGGATACGTACACCGCATTCACATCATCATCGTGAATCAACTGCTCAGCCTGACAATGTGCATTCGGCACACCCAACTGTCCTGCAATAGATTGCGCCCGTTCCATGTCACGCACCATCAACGCAGAAACCTCATGTCCCTCAAGCGCCTGCATCGTTGGAATCACCCGTCGCTTCGCCACACTCCCCGCACCCAAAACACCCCATTTAAGAGTAGACACATTGCCTCCTTTTGATCCAAAGATTCAACCTTTCATTATCCATTATCAATTGCCAGCTCAACCACCTGCCTTTTTTCCATCGCGTCATCTGCACAAAACCCAACCAGGTGACCATTAATTGAGTCGTCAATCCGCGTACACGATATCGATGTTTCCCCACCGCGCACCAAGTTCACAAAATCCGATACGAGCCGCAGATCCCCACCTCCGTGTCCACCGAATGCACCGTGCATATCACCACCCGCTTGCAAATCAATCACCTCTTCCGAATACTCATGCCCTGGACGCGTGTCAATGTGCCTCACAACAAACTTGGAGTCTTCAAATACACCTTGAATTTCTCCATGTGTCCCCAACAAGTGAATCGCTCGTGACGGGCGCGATGTGCCACCCACCATATTGTGCGTGGCAGTACATCCGTCTTCAAATTCAATGGCAACCGACTGATGGTCCACCACATCATTATCACACTTCCACACGCAGCGCCCATATGGATTGGTCGTTTTAAGGGATTCGATTTTTTGCTCAATCGTAGGGTTCTCAATATGCTCAAGCGTATCCCACACATAAAACGCCCAACGCTTCGGGTGATCGACATAATGCTGTTTCGCCGAATACAAACAATCTGCTTCAATCGGGCAATCAACCAAACAGCGTGTGCCCGAATTTTCAGGTGCATGGGCCTCATTAAAATACATATTGCTGCCAAAACTCGAGACCCGAACAGGGGCAATACCGCTCATCATCCACATAATCAAGTCCAAATCGTGACAACACTTGGCCATCAACATCGATGAATGGCACAGATCTTTCCGATTCCACTTCCCACGCACAAACCCCACACCCATATGATGATAACTGACATGCTCGATTGTCTGCACGTTGACCAACTGCCCAATGTCGCCCGCTGCCACCATATTCCGAATAGCCGCATAAAATGGTGCATACCGCAGCACATGACAAATCATAACTTTTCGATCATGTTCTCTCGCCACCTGTGCCAATTTCCACATTTCATCCTGATTGGTCGCAAACGGCTTCTCCAGAAGCATATCATAACCCGCTTCAAGTAACGGAACCGCCGTATCCACATGTTGATGATCCATCGTGCCATTAATGACAGCATCCGCAATCTTCCCCTGCGCCGCCAATGCCTCTGCCGTCTCATAACACCGCTCCGCCCCAAACCCAAATCGCTCCGCCATCTGTTGCCGTCGCCGAGCAATTGGATCTGCTACCCCCACAATCTTCAATTCTTCCGGATGCCTTTCAGCATAAGAAGCATACGTCACCGCCCGATGCCCCGCCCCCACAATTACTGCCGTTACAGGTGCCAATTTCCTACCCTCATTCCTCAATTTGCTTTCGCAAACCCTATCAAGTAATCTATTTAAGAAAAACTGTGGATTTCCAAATCAGTGCTCACCCACGAAATCCCCCTTTCAAAGGGGGACAACAGGCAATAAAATTCAGTTAAGCATCCCACAACAAACTCAGCCAACCCAATCTGAATGACATTGGGAACTGGGGGATTTCAAGACAAGCCATGAAACCAATCCACAAAAATCGGAAAGATCTCTTCAGGCTCAGGCAACTCCATGTGCCACCGTTTCTCGTGCTCAAACATCACCCATCCGTCATACCCTTTTTCTCGCAACAGCCCAATCGCCTCGGCCAGTGGCAATTGTCCTTGCCCCGGCGAAACATAGCGCCAACCATCTTTCATTGCTTCGGGGTGAGACGTATCATAGATCGCATCTTTGACATGGGTATAATACACCCGATCGCCCAATGCAGCCAAGGTATCAGATGGTGCTTCTCCCCCAACCCGAGCCGTGTGCCCCATATCCCACAACGCGCCAAACGCAGGGTTAGGAATACGATCGAGCAACAGTTTACAATCTTCAGAAGCAATCCAACGATCGTGGGTCTCAAAAACCCATTTCAAATCGCTTCCGCCATCCAAGGCCAACAACTTTTCCATTAATTCTTGCCCAAAATCTGCCAATTCTTCTTTGGTGTATTTTTCAATGTCGCCATTTCCAAAAACCCGCAAAGAAGAGGTGCCCAATGCGTTTGCTATGGGAATGGTCCGCCTTGCTTCTTCTAAACATTGATCGACTTTTTCAGGAACGCAAACACTGATGCTCGTGCTGATATTGGGCACTGCCAAACCCGCATCTTGCAATTTTTTTTGCGTCTCGGCTAGGTTTGTCGTGAACTCTGGTGTCACTGTAATGTCAATCTCGTCCTGCAATCCCCGAAAATCCACACCATCATATCCAAATTTGGGCCCGTTTTTGCAGATCGTATCAAGATCCCACCCAGGACAACCCAACGTCGTAAAAGCCAATTTCATCTGACCACCTCCGAGATAGTTGAATAGTTGCTCATATATTTCAATACCTCCAGAACGTACCTACATCTGAACGCTCAAGGGGTCGATAGATAATCCCCCCATCGCTCATTCAAAAGAGCCCCCCAAAAGACCCATATCCCACGTCGTAGCTTCATGCGTGCCTCTATCCTTTACTGATTGGTTTGCCCATCTGTGTCCATCCGTATTTACCAAGGTGAACACGGGTTTTATGAATCTGTCGGGGTCGAGCGCAATTCCTGAGACGCCCCATCCAAATTTCGAAATTGTAATCTGCACAATTTCTGATACAACCCGTCTTGAGCAAAAAGTTCTGAATGCGTCCCCATCTGCACCAATCGTCCAGCCTCCAAAACCAAAATTCGATTGGCGTGTTGCACAGTTGAAAGTCGATGCGCGATAATAAAGGTCGTTCGCCCTTTCATCAACCGCTCCAGCGCTTCCTGCACGAGTGCTTCAGAAGCCGAATCCAAAGCAGACGTCGCCTCGTCAAGCAACAAGATGCGCGCATCACGCAAAATAGCACGGGCAATCGCCACGCGTTGTCTCTGACCACCACTCAACTTAACACCCCGTTCCCCCACCAAAGAATCAAATCCATCAGCAAACGAATCGATAAACTCAAGCGCATTGGCATCATGAGCTGCCTGTTTCACCTCTTCATCCGTCGCGTCCAATTTTCCGTATCGGATATTCTCACGGATAGACGTGCCAAACAAATGAACATCTTGTGACACAAGCGCAATTTGCTCGCGCAAAGATCGCACCTTCACCGACCGAATATCCGCACCATCAACAAATATTTCCCCATTCGTTGCGTCGTAAAACCGTGGAATCATATTCATCAATGTCGTTTTTCCCGCACCACTGGGACCCACCAATGCCAACGTTTCACCCGGCTCTACAACAAATGATATATCTGTGAGAACGGGTTGATTGTCATCATAATGAAACGAGACGTTTTCAAAAACCACCGCGCCATTTACAGAAGGCAACGGACCAGCACCCTCGATATCGATAATTTCGGGCGTGGTATCCAACAACTCAAAGATGCGCTCCGATGCACCTACCGCACTGTTGAGAGATGTATACAAATGTGAAACGCCCATCACCGAACCGGCTATGGTTGATGCATACATAATAAACGCAACCAAATCCCCAGCCGACAATCGTCCCTCCAAAACCTCGCTGCCCCCATACCAAAAAATAACCACCATCGCGACCATAAACAGAAACCGATTGCTCGAGGAAAATAGCGAAGACATCACCGCTCGATAGCGGGACGTTTGGAACAAAGATTCTACGGCATCCTGATACCGCTTGACTTCGAAGTCCTCGCGAGCAAATGCCTTCACGACCCGAATCGCAGACAAAGCCTCTTCTGCGGCGGCAGTCGTATCGGCCAACCGATCTTGCACTTTACGTGACAGAGTTCGAATTTTCCCGCCAAAATATCGGGATCCAATAGCCACCGGTGGCACCGCACAAAAAACGATCAAACTCAAACGCCAATTGAGCCCCACCATCACCACAAGAGATCCGATCAAAGAAAAGAACGTGCGCAAAGCATCAGCAATATCGTCTGTAGCAGCATCCTTCACAGCACCCACATCATTGGTCAACCGAGACGTTAAGTCGCCCAAAGGATTCTCAGCATAGAACCTCAATCCCAAGCGGTGCAAATGGGCATAGATTTCCTTGCGCAAATCCGTCACAATGCGTTCGCCGACCCACGAAATTAAATACCCACTAAAAAAGGTCATTGTCGACTGAACTGCAAAGAGCCCCAAAAGCCCCCATCCCAAGAGGTTGAGCAACCCTCGATTTTGTTCTTCAAACACAGAATCAAGCAGAGATTTCACACCCAACGGAACCGACAGCCAAATCACAGATGCAACGACCGTGAGCACCATTCCAATGCCCAATCTCAAAACATAGGGCCGGGCATAGCTTAAAATCCGCTTCCAAGCGCGCCACAAGTCTGTTCGTTTGTCTTTGTTGTCTTTTTCGTCTTTTTCGTTCAAGAGCTTACTACTTCCTATTCCTTAGCGCCACTGTAGCTTCTTCGTCCACGGTCCAAGTTTGAGTATCAATCACCACACCATATTGCTCACGCGCAGAGTCTACAGATACGCGTGCTTGTAACACATCATCCAAAACAGCTGCTGGGTCGCGTTCAAAGGAGGGACCATATCCCCCACCGCCCGGTAACCGAAGCGTCACAGTCTGGCCCGGCAGCAAATCGTATCGACCTTTAGGAGCCAACCGGGTACCATCCGACAAAAACAATTCTCCGGCCATGCCATCCTGCCCACCCAAAAAACCCCGCGCCGCACACCGCGTCCGATCATACATACAAGAATGCAAAGCAGGCACATCCGAATCCACAGACAAAACCATTTCTTGGCTGAGCCCACCTCTAAACTTTCCGGCACCCCCAGAATCTTGAATCAGCGCGCGGCGATGCATGATCACAGGTGACACAGATTCAATGACCTCAGCAGGTACCCCTCTAATGCCGCTGGGAAATGCAACAGCCGAAATACCATCATCATTAGGGCGTGCCCCCATACCCCCCGCCGAAAAAAAGATATACGCAAACACATTGCCATTGCGGTCCTTGCCCTCAAGTTGGGTATTCCACAACCCAGCCGATCCATCGGCAATCACGCGATCGGGAATTGCTTTTGCCATAGCGCCAAACAGGGGTTGTGCCAAAAAGTGACCAATCAAATGACGCGCACCCACAGCGCATGGAAATTGCGCGTTTAAGATACACCCCTCTGGAGCCGTAACAGTGATGGGCCGAAAACTGCCTTCGTTATTGGGAATATGGGGACTGATCGCACATTTTAGGGGGTAGGTTGTGTACGCATGTGTGTAATTGTAAACCACATTGATGCCCCGATCCACTTGCGGCGACGTTCCTGCATAGTCCACAACCAAATCACGGTCATTGATCGTCACCTTCGCCCGAATCGTCAACGGTTTGTCATACCCATCAATTTCAACCTCATCTTCATACACCCCATTTGGAATTTCCGCAATGGCATCTCGCGTTGCAATCTCAGACCGATCCAAAATTCGTTTTGCCAGTCCTTCAATATCTTCAAGATCATAATCTTCCAAAGCCTGAATCAATTTTCTGGCGCCAACATCATTGCCGGCTTGCTGTGCATAAAGATCCCCCACAACTTCATCGGGTGTGCGTACGTTTGCCCGCACAATCTGAATCAAATCCCGATTAATGTCTCCTTCCCTAAAAAGCCGCATAATGGGAATATGCAGCCCCTCTTCAAACACCTCACGCGCCCCAGCCCCCAATGTGCGTCCCCCAATGTCCATCGCATGGCATGTATTGGCAAACCATCCGACCCCTTTGCCTTTATAAAATACGGGCGTCACAACCGTGATATCGTGCAAATGCCCCGACGCCAACCACGGATCATTGGTAAGCAGGCTGTCTCCAGGCTTTAACGAATCGATCGGGTGCATCTTAACAAAGTGACGCACACAATTGGCCATGGTGTTGATGTGTCCTGGTGTACCGGTAACAGCTTGCGCGATCATGTTTCCCGCTCTGTCAAAAACACCAGCAGACAAATCGCCCGCCTCGCGAACAACGGTTGTAAATGAAGCGTGCATCAACACGGCTGCTTGTTCGTTAACAATTGAAATCAACCGATTCCACAACACCTCCAATGTCACAGCATCTATGTCTTGATTGGCCATCACTTGCCCTCCAGTGTCAAAATCAAATGCCCCATATGCTGCACAACAAGAGACCAGTGAGGGGGAACCAAGGTTGTTGATTCCGCTTCTTCCACAATGAGAGGTCCCACTGCCGTAAATCCATCCTGCAGTTCATATCGATCATACACAGGAACGGGAACACTGCCCGCATTCAGATCAAAGATGACTTGGCGTTCCCCTTTCAAGGCAGGCTTAATAGCTGGGATCTCTTCAATTGCCGCGATCAATGAGGGTTTGGGTCCAGCAACAGTCACGCGCCAATGGATGACCTCTACAGGCACACCTTCACAGGTGCGTCCATATAACCCTGAATAAGCCGCGTCAAATGCTGTTTGCATTTGTTCAATAGATCCATTTGCCAAAATATCTGTCGGAATGTCTACCCGAATTTCATGCCCTTGGCCCACATACCGCATATCCCCACTGCGAATAAATCGAATGGCATCTGCAGCCACTTGGGCTTCATCCAAAACAGTTTGCCCTTCTCGTTCCATTTCTTCATATAGGCCATTGACGCGCTGAACATCTATCGTTTCAAGTCGGGTCACATAACTTCGGGCATAGTCAAATGCAATAGGTGCCAACATCAACCCAAAAGCCGAGGCCACACCCGCCACAGGAGGCACGAGCACCCGATCCAACCCCAACCGTTTTGCAACACCGCAGGCATGTATTGGACCTGCGCCACCGGTGGCTACCAAGGCATATCCGTCCAAATCACGACCTCGCTCGGCAGCATGAACCCGGGCGGCATTCGCCATGTTTTCATTCACCAAGTTGTGAATCCCCAGCGCAGCTTCTTGTTGCGACAGACCCGCTTTGTCGGCAAACTGATCCACTGCTTTGGTGGCAGCTTCAATATTCAAAACCATCTCACCACCCAAAAAGTAATCCGCATTTAGATAACCTAAAAGCAAGTCTGCATCCGTGACCGTGGGGTCTTGACCTCCCAAATTATAACAAACTGGCCCAGGTTGAGAACCCGCACTTTCGGGTCCGACAGTGGGCAGACCCAATGCATTCACTTTTGCGATGCTCCCCCCACCGGCTCCTATTTCTATCATATCTAAAACAGGCACCAACAAAGGCAACCCACTGCCCCGTTTAAATCGATAGACCCGTGCAACTTCTGACTCGGTCGTGATCGGAAAGTCGCCGCCCTCACTTAAGATCGCTTTGGCGGTTGTTCCCCCCATATCAAAAGCCAAGACCTTTCCCTCCCCAACTCTCTCCCCTGCATATGCAGCAGCCAGTGCCCCACCACACGGCCCAGACTCCACCAACCGCACCGGATATCGAGAAGCCGTATCCACAGCACACGATCCACCATTAGACAGCATAACATGCAGGGGCGCTTTGATGCCTAACCTTTGTAAGCCCAGTTCCAATCGCTTCAGGTATTGTTCTACTAGAGGTTGCACATACGCATTTGCAACCGTGGTTGAGGTCCGTTCATACTCTCGTAACTCCGAAGCGACCTCATGCGAAACCGACAAGGACACCTGGGGTAGTCTTTCTCGCACAATCTGAGCGGCCAGACGTTCGTGTTCTGGGTTGACATAGGCATGTAAAAAAACGATGCCAACTGCCTCAATTTGATCTTTGGCCAACTGCTCACAGGCCAGTATGACATCTTCTTCACACAAAGCCTGCATCACGTGACCGTTGGCAAAAAGCCGCTCTCGAACTTCAAAACGCAATTGGCGAGGAACCAAAGGCGCAGGCAATTTCAAAAACAGATCGTAAATATCATACCGGCCTTCTCTGCCAATCTCTAATGCATCCCGAAATCCGGAGGTGGTAATCAGTCCCGTCTTGGCGCCCTTGCGCTCAATCAAAGTATTGGTCACCAATGTGGTGCCATGAATCACCCGAACGATGTGACCAGGATTTACCTGCGCATCTCCCAATATCTGTCGAACCCCGTCCATCACTCCTATCGAAGGATCTGGGTATTGCGTTAAAACCTTGGCAACAAACAATGTCCCACGGTCTTGATCACGCACAACAATATCCGTAAAGGTCCCGCCAATATCGATAGCCAATATAAACATTCAACAATCACCTTGATGATGTGGTAAAGAACAGCACGTTTGCTATGTTTCAGGAGTTCATGATAACACCAGCATCAACAAAAAACAAGCGCCCTGCCAACAAAGACAGGACGCTTGAGATTTACAAATAGACTTCAGATTAATTCGATGTCGGTTTGCTCAAAACAGGTTTGCCAGTTTTTGTTCCAAATTTACCAGCGAATGTGATAAAGTCAGGAAAGCCAATCGATCCATCTCCATCCAAGTCAAAACGAGGGTCAAAACCTTCTTGCCCCACACGCGTTCCAAACTTGCCAGCAAACGAGATAAAGTCAGTAAAACCAACTTCGCCATCCCCATCAAAATCAGCGCTGGGTTCAGACGTCCCTTGCACGGTCACTTGCGCACCGTCTGAACCTATTTCAAGAGGAAGCGTCCCACTAGAGGTCGCAAATGAGGCACTCACAATTCGAATCTGAGTGGGATCAGCATTCCCCAACAAGGTGAACTGTGCCCGCCCAGCACTGCCCGAGTCTCGTGACACTGTTTCAGTGCCAAAAAAGACCACACTAAACTGCGCGCTACCAGCAGCACTAGAAATAATGGGCGTTGCCGACCCATACAAATCGACCAAGGTGAACCTATTAAAAGCCACTGCCGTTGTATCAAATGCCAGAACCACTTCAAATCCAGAGGTGGCCAAAGCGCCCTCTGTCACAGCCAAATCCAAAGTGATGTTGCGTCCAGTCACAGCGACTGTACGAACGGCCTGGTCTCCAATCTCAAGGTTCAAATCCAATGCAAAAGGCCCTGCAACAACCCGAGGTGGCGCCAACCCCGCCCCTCGTAATCCAATGCCAATGACCTGTGCTCCTAAGGTGACACTCACATTGCCAAGATGTTGCCCACCAGAAGACGGCGCATATCGAACTCGAAATATACGTGCGTCGCCAACCGCCAACGTATCAGGCAAAGACAATGTATCGACCAGCACAAAGTGTGGCCCCTCAATAGAAAGACCAGTCCAATCAAGTGCCACATCGCCCGCATTAGAAACAGCAAATGACAAGACTGAGTCTGCGCCAACGTCCACAACACCAAATTGAATTGAATCGACGTTTGCCGATGCATGAGCCAGAGCTGATTTCCCGATTATTACCACACTGAAGTTCTGCGTGTCCCCGCCGATGAGCAATGTGTCGTTAAATGTACCCCGCGCAGTCGGTGCAAATTGTACAGTCAAAGTACGGGTGCCATTATTGGCGCCCACGGTGTCTGGAAGTGTTGGTGGCGCAATGAGAGAAAACACCTGACCGCGAGCCAAGTTTAATTGGGTCACTCTAAAATTTAGTTCCTGCGGATTCAAAATGGTGGTTTTAAGTGTATCAGTACGGCCAATCAAAACAGTTCCAAAATTTAAAACCAATGGTACCACACTGGCTGGCGGTTTGTCTTTCAAGACTTTGATATTAACAATACCATCTGTAGGTGCATTGTTGCTAATATCCAGATCAAACGTCGTTGCACCACCAACCACAGGCGTAAACGAAACGGTGACTGTTGCATTTTGACTTGGCAACAATGAATTGTCAGAAATGGCGTCAATTTTCACTTGTGCATCAGGTGACACGACAGAAAATGTCAAGGTGCTGTCGCGGTTGTTTTCCACCACAAAATCAAGCTTCCGGGTCGAGCCAAAAGGTACGGAACCAAAGTTCAAAATGGAATCTCTGCGCGTTACAGTCGGACCAAACGAAATCACAACACCCGATGCGACAGTGCCTGTTTGGGTACTTCTTCCCGAAACCGGAACTGTCCACGTTTGTTTTTCGCCAAAAAACAATAGGTTACCAGAATAAGTCCCCAAATCGGGTGGGCTGAACCGAATGGCGACCGTGTCTGCATCCCCATTGGCCAAAATGGTACTGGGTACAAAGGGCGCTGCTGAGAATGTAAAGACGGTCGTGTTGGTTACCAGCTTCAAACTATCCAAAACAAAAGGGCCATTGCCAATATTTTGAAAAATAACCAACTGAGTAGAATCCGTGTTTGACACCACATTGCCAAAATCAAGTGCCTCTGTATTCAGGGAAATAATAGGGTGGATCCCTCGGCCTTTTATGGGCACAGAAAATACAGTATCGGTGGCAACAATGCGCACGGTGTCAGTTGCATCCCCCGCAATTTTGGGATCAAATCGAACAAGCACACGCAACGAATCGTTTTCCAAAAGAGATACAGGGAAACTGGGAGGTGAAACCAACCCAAAACCAGCCTGCTCAAGCAAAGTGACAGATTGAATAACGACCGTGCCTTGACCTTTATTCTGAACCCGCAAAACTTGCGTACTGTCAGACGCCAATCGCAAAGATCCATACGTCAAAGAATCGGTTAGCAACCTCACAAACGCACCATTGCGTCCTACAGGCACCACCGTCTTCGTGTCGGTTATACCAAGGGCAGTAAGTTTGAGCCCATTTTCAGGAGGTGTCCATACGGCGATCAATTCCCAACTTTGAGTGGTGGGCAACCCAGCAAACGAGCCAGGCTGAATCGTTAAGTTAGGAATATCTCCTTCGGTCGTAAAAGACCATGGCGTGGATGCCGCGTTGGTCACCCGAATAATACGTCGCCCAGTTTGTCCATCGGCAAGGTTCCCAAAGTCGAGTTGATTCGGGCTGAAGGTAATGCCATTGTCTGCCCGTGTCATGGTCAAAGAGGGCGTTCCTTGACCGGTCATTGTAACCGAAAAAGTAGTGTCAGCCATCTGAATACGCAAGGTATCTGCAACTGAGCCTGTCGTGTCGGGTTGGAAACGCGTCACGTACCGCAAGGATCCATTTACAGCAAGCGTGTCGGTCGGTGCTTGCACCAAAACAAAACCGCGATTTCCACCAATCAACCTCACGCTTTGCGATGCAATAGGCACATTCCCTGCATTGGTGATGGTAACCGTATCCAAACGAGATCGACCAACTGCCAAATTGCCAAAATCCCGCACCAAGCGGGTGATGGTTGCACTGGCAACGGTGCCTATGCCAATAATGTGCGTTCTTAGGGTATCTAACCCTGCAATAACCTGTAAAGTATCACGTGCATTGCCAGCAACAAGCGGGGCAAAAACCACTGAAACAGTACGGGTGGCCCCAGGTATCAATGTGTCTGGTACAGCCGTTGCATTGCTCAAAACATAAGGAGACACCGTTCCTACCAAGCGCAAAGAATCCACTACTACAGTATCGCCGCCAGCATTTGCCAATGTCAGACTTAATGAATCGCGCTTGCCGATCCGCAACAACCCAAAAGCAAGACTATCGGCCGAAAAAGTAAGATTTGACTCTCGGCCAATACCCGCGACAGGCAATACAAATGAAGTATCTAACCCCGAAAATCGCAGCGTATTTGCCAGATTCCCACGTACTTTGGGTTGAAATCGAACGGTGAAAGTCTGTGACCCACCGCCAGCCCCGATGCTCAATGGCAACGTGGGCGAATTGACCCATACAAAGTTGCTGTCTGCTCTTAAGGACAGGGAATCCAAGACCAAGCGAGAATGCCCCGTATTTGTAACGGTTATGACTTTATCTGTACGATTCCCAATGCCAATCTTTCCAAAACTAAGCAATGAATCAGACAAAACAGGATGGGATCCGCCAGACTTCAAAATAAGAGACGTGACCCCATCACCAACCTCGTCCGTCGTAATGCGAAATGCACTCACTGTTTGAATAGAGTCTTTGGGTGTAAAGGTTAAGATGACGTCCCATTCCTGATTGGGTGGTAAATTCTTTACCGAATCGGGCTTAACAACAACTTGTGAATCGGTCGATGAAAAACGAAACGTCAAATTACCACTTCGCCGATTTTGAACCCGTACCTTTGCTGTATCCGATACGCCCCAAGGAACTTTTCCAAACAGGATTTCATTGCGAGACTTTGTAATGCTCCCCCCAAATGTGATCACAACCACATCTTCTAATGGAGGAGGCTGAATCACCTGACGGGGCAAACCCGTTCCATGCAACGCAACTGCCCAGATGGTATCTTGCCCAAAAATGCGTAATGTGTCGCGTTTTACGCCAGTTGTATCGGGTCGAAACCGAACACGCACAGTATCAAAACGCCCCACGGCGAGGGTGTCAGGAAACGTAACGCCAGCTACAAAAGCAAAGCTTGAATCTTTGCGCCCAACCGTTAGGCTGTCGACTCGATAGGTAACATTGCCCACATTGCCAACCACAACCGAAAGCGTACTGTCTTTGCCCACATCCACATTGCCAAAACCGATGGCCACGGCAGAAAGGGTGGCAGATCGGCGTAAACCTCGACCTCTAAGGGGAACGGCAAATGACGTATCAGTGCCCACGATATACAAGGTGTCAAGCACATCGCCTTGAGCCAAAGGATTAAACCGCACAGTCAGCCGCTGTATACCCCCTTCAGAGCTTATACTCAGGGGTAAAACTGGCTTGGCATCAACAACAAAAGAGGTATCTAAGCGAGCAAAACGAAGATCTTGGATATCAAAAGGGGTAAGGTCTGGGTTTGTAATCGTAACAGACTGGGTTGTATTTTGACCAACAAATGTATCTCCAAATACAAGTGAGTCAGGGACAACACCAACAACAGCGCCGACAGCTCTTACAGCAATTTGAATGGGCGATATATCGGCATCATTTGCAGAAAGGGTCAACGTTGACGCAAATGGGCCTGGCGCAACAGAACGATACGTGACGGTGACATCCCAAGTGCGTCCCCCCCCCAAATTCCCAACAGACCGGGGGCTGTTGGTCACCTGAGAATCAGAAGAAACAACCTGAAAAGCAGTTGATACCGAATTCAAATTGTGAACACGAAAAGTCTTTTGAGCTGTCGCACCAATGCGCAAAGATCCAAAGTCCAATACCCGAGGGCTGGCATCTAAACCACTGCTACCAATATGCACAGCACCAACAGAATCTCGTTCACCCTTGTCACCACGAAATACCCCCCCCGTCACCCGAACCAATGAGGCAGCATCTGCTTGTCCACTCAATGGCCGCACACTGATTCTCGCCAAGGGCAAATCGCTTGCCGTTTCAAGCAAGCCCCCGAACCCCATCGCCACCACTTCCGCGCCAGTGTTCGTGCGATGAATGGGCATCATCCCACCCCCGGTCAAATCTTTTGCCCATCGCAGATCAAGCGCGCTTGTATCATAAATCAAATTCAAGCGGTAACCGCCCAAATTGGTTAGACCGCGTACAGAAACCGTTAATTCTTCCCCGACACTTTCGACCCTCACCGCAGAGGATAGGTTCTTACCCGTTAGCACCCGAACGGTATCATAAGATGCACGACCGTCAAACCCGCCCAAAAGATCTGCAAACAAGAACGCATCATCCCCACCAACCACGCCATTGCCATCCAAATCAAACTTGGTCGCGTCCGGAGTTTTTCCAAATCGGGTGATCAATTCATTGAAATCACCATAATCAACCAACTTTAAGGTATCAAAATTTGCAACAGCCCGAATCCTGGAACCCTGCAAGATGCTTCGCACATCGGCTTTAACATGGACGCGCACCACAGGTCGTTCCGACCGATTTGTTTTGACAGACAGAACACCCTGAAAAGCACCTGTTTGGGTAGGTGTAAAAGTCATATTGATCTTTTGAGTGCCTCCGTTCGCCAAGCCAGTTGAGGTATCCGCCAACACCCCAAACACCCGTGTATCAACAGCCAGATCTGTGGTCGAAGAATCAATTTCAAATGAAAGTTTCCGAGAAGCACCTAGAACTTGTTGGTTGTTGAACGCGTTCACGATGTCAAAACTGCGTGTTCGGGTTTCTCCTAAAACAACTTCACCCAAATCAAAATATCTTGCGCGAACCACAACATCCCCAATGGGCACCCGTTTAACATTGGCCGATGGAATCGTATTTCGATCGCCTAAGTAGCGTTGATTCCCAAGATTTACGCGTTTACCGCGCAAAGAAACCGACTGAACGACCACCCCGGTCGTATCCCCAGTAAAGGTAATGCCTGCGATCAAACCCGAAGCATTCAGATTCCTATTGCCTAAAACCAATCCAACGATTTCCACACCAGATGCGGTGCGTCGTATTGGGAGCAAACCAATTCCAAGATGATCTTCTACGGAACGCACTTTAACCGTATCTGGCATCGTTAGCACGATACGGTAACCCCCAATGCTTGTCACATCATTTAGATAAACCAAGAAGCCATTATCTGTTGGGTCTAATGCCACTCGTCCATTGGTATTCTCGCCCGTTGAAACGGTCAAGTTCGCAGTAGACAAGGAGTTTCCGAAAACATCAGCGAACAAAAAAGCATCCTGTCCATCTATTGCACTGTCCTGATTTAGGTCAACTGCACTTTGAAACCGCGTTGAATCAGAAACCAGCCCAAATTGAGAGACAAGACGCGAAAAATCGAGGAAGTCTACCGCACCATTGTTATCAAAATCGGCGGTAACCGTCTGTTGGGCATCAATAATTGAAGAACTGCCCAGAGTCAATACACAAAGCAAAGCAAACAAAGAACGTACAGTCATTGTTCTGCGTCCTTTCACAGATTCAGAAAACAGGCCAAAATCACTTTAACATTTTAAAAACCACATGCTTAAATTATAGGCAGGAAGCATTCCTTTGTCAATTCTTAACCCGAAACTTCCCAGTCCGCCCAAAGCCCTTCGACTTGATTATTAAATCCTTGACAAATGACCAGCCTTTATGTAATTTCTCGCCTGCAATCGTTGAATATGAGCGGGAATAGCTCAGCTGGCTAGAGCATCTGCTTGCCATGCAGAAGGTCGCGGGTTCGAATCCCGTTTCCCGCTCCATTTAATGCGTTACCAACCCCGTTAAAGTGATATTTTTAACGGGGTTTTCTATTTCATTTTACCGTATAGAGGGTACTTGCCGCCATGCCCGTATCGCCAGATTTAAATAAGAAGCTCGCAGATCTACGTTTGCCAGAGTTATCACTGTGGGCACCAGGTCCACATATGTTAACCCCTGCCGTGCAGGAAGTGCTCAAATCTTATCAAGCAACGTATTCTCATCGGTCATCCGATTTTAAAAAGGCCTACCAAAAAGCCCACGACCTCCTCAGAGAAGTCTTTTCCATACCAGAGGGCTTCACACCCATCATCTTTGGCCACACAGGCAGTTACAACTGGGAAATGGTCGCTGCAAATACACCATCCCATTACCGGGCCTTAGGAATGGACATTGGCGCTTTTTCACAGAAGTGGACACAAGTATTTGGCAACCGAGACAGACACATCGATGTCATGAAAGCGCCTTGGGGCGAAGGGTTTGACAACCAAACATGGTCCGATGCCCTGGGTGAAGACGCCTATGATTTGGCGATGCTCATCCACAACGAAACAGCCACGGGTGTCATGTTACCCGTTCAGGCATTTTGTGACACAGCCAGAAAACAATCTCCCAATACCCTACTTGCAATCGACGCGGTCAGCATCGCAGGGGCCGTCAATGTGCCCATAGACCAATTGCGTCCAGATTATTATCTTTGGAGCCTACAAAAAGATTTTTCATGCCCCACAATTGGTTCCGTCATGATTGTGTCTGATCGGGCAATCGAGGTCGCAAAAAAAACACCCAACCGAGGGTATGTGCTCGATCTCATCGAATGGCAATCAAAAGCAGAAACCTATCAAACGCCAATGACCGTTGCCGATTTGACGTTGCTTTGTTTGTCTGCGCGTTTGGAAGAAATGCGCACCGAAGGCGATGCCCGTTTCACCCGTCACAAAAACCTAATCCGAATGCATCATGACTGGGCAAAGAAACATGGACTGAGCCTGATTGCCAAACCCGGTTATGAAAGCCTTACAGTGAGTGCTATTCGCCTACCCGACCACATCAATGGACCCAATTTTGTCTCTATGGCCAAGTCGCACTTAAATGTGCAACTGGGTCCTGGTTATGGCGATACCAAAGACGGAGCTTTCCGAATTGCCGCTATGGGCCACACCTCAGAAACCGACCTGGCGTGCATTCTTGAAGGACTCTCGCTCATCCTTGAAAACTGGGAAGAATTGAACACGTAACCCCATCGACCTAAAACTATGCCCAAACCCACATCCATGGTATGCCCCAGTTGCGGCAACCTCATCAGCACGGAAGAAAAAAATTGCCCTCATTGTGGCGCGATACGACCCAATCTTTTCGGCTTTGGTTCAGCCTTAAACCGACTTTTTGGCGGGCGGATTGATGTACTCACCATCATACCTACCAGTTGTGTTGGGCTTTATGTGCTGAGTCTTCTGTTAGATCTGGGCGCAGCGCTAAACGTAAGTGGTGGTTTGTTTAGCATGCTGAGTCCGGGGCGCACCCCTCTCATTGTTTTGGGCATGACATATGGCGGAGCACCTTGGTGGACAGTTCTAACTGCGACCTATTTGCACGGTGGGCTGTTACATATCGTATTCAATGTCATGTGGATACGACAACTGGGTCCAGAAGTAGGACAACTATTCGGACCCGCCCGTTACTTTATCATCTACACGGTAGCTGGGGCTGTTGGTTTTGTGCTGTCCAACGCTTTTTCTGGTTATCCTACAGTGGGAGCTTCTGGCGCTATTTTTGGGTTGCTGGCGGCACTCATTGTTTATGGTCGAAACTCAAAAAGCAACATGGGATCCATGATGACCCGCCAAATATGGCAATGGGCCATCATGATATTTATCTTCGGTTTTATGATGAGTGGTGTCAATAACTGGGCACATTTTGGTGGTTTTGCCGGCGGGTGGATCGCTGCACAATTTCTGGTTTCTGATGCGGGGCGCAGAGAAGGCCGTATAACCATCCTCATTGCCTTAGTCTGCCTTGGGCTTACGGGTCTTGGTTTTATTCTGTCTGCGTGGCAATACATCGCCCTCCTTTTTTAACTTACGCCAACGACATCCGCCTTCCACTGCCCTCCCAAACAGGCAAACCCTCTCCATCTCCTGTAATCCAATCAACTGTCAATGCAATATGATCAATGGTTTCTCGGTTGTTGGTAAAAGCGACATGCAACAAACCATCTTGTGTTTGGATCAATGCCGGATAATGAAATGATCCTTCGCCAGTGACCAAATCTCGCCGATGCGACCAGGTTTCCCCCTCATCATCACTCATCGCCAATGTCAGTGGGTTGCGCGCCTTGGGGTTGCTATTCCAAGCAACGACCACCCTCCCATCCGCCAATCTCACAGCATCCAAC
>JBLHJX010000064.1:0-22015 GCA_047619225.1 Candidatus Latescibacterota bacterium | reverse complement strand
TACGATTTCTGGATACAGCATGACCAAATTTCTTCCGTACAGAAATGAGCGTTCGATCCTGTTCAGATTTCCCCATCCGAACATGAACCCAACGCCCACGATAAATCTGACCCCGTTGTCGAATATTACCGACTTCACTTCGAATTCGAAGATTGGGTCGTCCCATCTTTATTCAACCAAAATTAATGTGATAAGCGCTTGCGGCCTTTTTTGCGTCGCTCATTGAGAATACGTCGGCCACTGGATGTAGACATACGATGTCTAAAACCGTGCTTATTTTTTTTCTTCCGATTGTGAGGCTGAAATGTACGTTTCATAAAAGAATCCTTGAGTCTGGATTAAATGTAACAATTTCAATAGTCTGCATGATTTATAGCTCGAAAAATATAGAGGTGCTACACTCTTTTGTCAAGATTTTTCACCGATATTTTTGATGCATAAAATTCGTACACAATATATGGTATTCATTTATTTTCTATACATTATATTGTTTTTTTTTGTAACTCCTGTTTTTTCATTCCTTTATTGAAATTGCCAACCCATAAAAGAACCTTGACTTCATTCTGGTGTTTTTATAGCTTGTTCAAACCCGATTGTTGGTCGACCGGGTTCTCCCAAAAAACATATTTTGGGAAACGCTTTTTTCTGCATTTTAACCGGATATTGTTGCATTTTACACATTAGAGCGCTTCTGTTCCGAAATCCCCCTGGATCAGACTTGTTTTCCCCCTCTCTAATTGAATGCGTGCCTTTCCTCCGGTTTTCCAGAAAAAGCTCCCCCTTACAAACAATAACCTTCATACATGCTAAAACCCCACAGGTGGTTTAAGTAGCCTTTGGCATGGATGGGTCTATGACGAATGTCACTACTGACCTCTGGCGTCAGTGTCTTCAATCAATTCAAGGCAAAATTCAGCCTCAGAGTTTCGCAACTTGGTTTGCGCCAACATCTGCATGTAGTTTGACTGCAGAGGAGGCCATCATTGAGGTGCCAAACTCTTTCTTTGCTGATTGGCTGGAAGAGCATTATGCATGGTTGATTCTTTCAACCATTCAAGAAGAATTGCTGTGGCAGCCCAAGTTGGCATTTACTGTGAGCATTCAAACACCGCATCCAACACCCAATTCAACACCCAATTCAACACCCAATGAAGTTCCTCAAATTGAACAAGCATCCCCTCATTATCACAAAGATGAGACGCTTGCTCCTGGATTATCATCCAACCCTCTCCAGCCTCAAATCTCTATATCTGAACCCAAACCTAATAGGCCAATTTTCCCATTAAATCCGCGCTATCGTTTTGATAATTTTGTAGTTGGCGAAAGTAACGAATTTTCATTTTCAGTTGCCAAAGCCGTCGCAGAATCACCTGGCCAAACAGCTTTTAATCCTTTGGTCATGTATGGTGGTGTGGGTTTGGGCAAAACACACTTATTGCAAGCTATTGGTGCGCATTGTATTCAAACTGGGTCGGCAAAAAATGTTGTGTATGTAACAGCCGAGAAGTTTTTCTCAGATTATATTGAAGGTGTAAATAACAAAGATACGTCTGACTTTCATCGCATTTACCGGCAAGCAGACGTGCTCTTGGTAGATGATATTCAGTTTTACGTGAAGACAGAAGGATGTCAGCGCGAGTTTATCCATACGTTTAATGCGTTGCATCAAAATGATAAACAGATCATCATCAGTTCTGATAGACCCCCATCAGATCTAAAAGGTTTTGAAGATCGATTGATCTCGCGGTTTCAATGGGGTGTGGTTACCGATATCGGTGCGCCCGATTTAGGAACGCGTATTGCCATTATTATGCAAAAGGCTGAAGAGCTTGATGTTGCTTTGCCCTCTGAGGTGGTCCATTACTTGGCTGAGCACGTCGATACCAACATCCGCGAGTTGGAAGGCGCACTAAAACGTTTCGTCGCCTATGGTCAATTGCGGGGGCGTGAGCTCAATTTGGAAACAGCACGCGAAACATTGTTGAACAGACCTCAAAAACGTATCTCGGCTGTAAGTATTGAAGGCATCCTAAAAGCCACATCAGACTTTTTCCAGATCTCAACAGACAAATTGGTAGGTGCTACCCGTAAACAAGAAGTAGCGACAGCACGGCATATCAGCATGTATTTAAGCAAAGCGTTGACAGGAGCTCCACTTAAAGCGATTGGGGTACAATTTGGGAATCGAGATCATACAACAGTGATTCATGCCTGTCGAAGTGTTGAGCTTAAGTTATCAAAGGATCCAGAATTTGAAGATTTGGTAAATCAGTTGCAAAATCAAATTGTTCGATAGTCTTTCCAGTCATTGAAAATACAAAGCCGAGTTCTTAAATGAACTCGGCTTTTTTAATGACAAAAATGTTACATCCGCATCAGTTTTACACATGCTTTATCATGATTATAAAATAAATGATTTATTTGTACATGGTCATGATAATAATAATAACTCTGTGGATTGTGTGAATAACAAATAAATCGCCCAGTAGGTTTTTCATGATCAACGGGTTATTTGCAGAACTGCCAATTTGGCATTGTGGATATTGTGTGGAGAAAATGTGTAAAACTCTGTGGTTTTCCACTGTGGGCAATGTGGATTAGTTTTCCACAGACACAATCCACAATGTGCCCACAATGTTTTCCACAACCACGATTCTTGTGCACACGGTGTGCACACACGTGTTAGTGCATTATTTATCAGTATGTTATAGATAAGTGAACTTCAAACTCTAAAAAAGTTATCCACATATGGGCGACACGGTCGTGGATATAAGTTGAATCTCGAGGTTTAAGTGTGATTCATGAGTCAAAATTAAATAAGGTGCGGCGATGGGATGCAGGCAAGAATACCTCGGTGGGATATGATCACCAAATTGGAGCGCATCTATGGTGTAATAGGAGGTTCGATTCGCCTGGAACAAAAAAGACGATTCACAGAGTTTCAAAATGAGAAAGAATCCAAACAAAGACGAAAAGGTTGGGTCCGATAGGGAAAGGACAGCCGAGGAAAATGGAGAGGGTTGCGTGATTTATAGGGTCTTTGATAGGAGCTTGAAGGAAAATTCTGGAACGGGCCAACTGAGGTCAAATAAGGGGTTTTAAAGGGTATTTGGAGCACCGAGAGTAGATATATTTGTAAGTTATTATACATGTATCTATAAGTATATATTTTACAATATTTTATATGCAATTTGTATTGGCCTTTGTATGTTGACAAAACCGCTATAATTCAGTAAATTAGACCGTCTGTGGCATTATTAATATTGAGTAGGTTATCCATAAGTCTAAAATGAGCCTGATTGTGGTCGCTTGATCCACGGTTTTGGCTCTGGTCTATTTACACGGGGGGCAGTAGACAATGAAAGTCGCCATTGAACGCGAGGAGCTGCTTAAAGGGATTCAGGCAGTGCTCGACATAGTTCCATCTAAGACAGCATTGCCCGTATTGTCAAATATTCTTATTGATGCACGAGACGGTCATACTGTGAAGATGAGTGCCACAGATTTGGATATTTCGATTACTTGTACTTTGTCGGCATCAATAGAAGAACCAGGCGCAACAACAGTGCCCGCTCGTAAGTTTTCGGAAATTGTTCGCGAATTGCCAGAAGAGCCACTTGCGCTTACCGCAGAAGACGGCCGTGTCACTATTCGGCGTCAAAGTGGTGCTGAAGGCACTTATGCGCTTATGTCCGTGCCGGCCGATGATTTTCCAGACCTACCCAACGAAATAGAAGGCCCAGAAATCACATTCTCAGAAGATAATGAGGATGCACCAGGTAGCGATGTTATCCGTGATATGGTATCCAAAACAGCTTTTGCTGTTTCACGCGATGAAACAAGGCCTGTCTTAAATGGCGTACTTTGGCAGGTGGGCGAGGGTCGCATGACGATGGTGGCCACCGATGGGCATCGATTGGTGAAATATTCTCGTGCGCAAAAAGGGTTGCCCGATGGTACAACCGATGCCATTGTTCCTCCTCGTGCCCTTAATCACCTTGTGAAGTTGATGTCAGGTGGGGCCAAACTCAGCCATGCTCGATTTGGACAAAGCCACGTGATGTTTGTGCTCGATGATGCAGGAGGCGATATCCATATCTTTTCTCGCCTTATTGAAGGACCCTTTGTCGATTATGAACAGGTGATCCCTCAAAACAATGGCAAACGGTTGCGTGTTTCAAACAGCTTGCTTTTACCTGCTGTGCGTCGCGTGTCTATTTTGGCCAGTGCGCAAACCCACCAATTGCGTTTGGATATTAAAAAGAACCAATTGGGTTTATCGGCAACCAGCCAAGAAATAGGCGGTGAAGCGCGCGAAAGCCTCAATGTTGATTATGATGCCGATGAAATGATCATTGGTTATAATTCGGGCTATTTGCAAGACGCACTTCGGCGTATTGAATCTGATGATGTGTTGTTTGAACTGGATAGCGCGGTGTCTGCTGGCATTATTCGCCCAGGTGAGCAAATGGATGGTGAAGATTATCTTTGTTTGCTCATGCCCCTTCGCCTTAACGATTAAGTAGGTGTTCCGTTGTATGTTTCGTCACTGAAGTTGACGAATTTTCGAAATTTCGAACAGGCAGAGTTCTCTTTTGATCGAGAAAAGACAGCCATATGGGCTGATAATGCCCGTGGGAAGTCGAATCTCTTAGAAGCGCTGTACTTTTTGGCGTTGTCTAAATCGGGTCGTGGTGCAAAAGATAGGGATGTGCTCCACTGGGGTGCAGACTTTTTCGCCATCGAAGCTCAAATTGCGCGTGAAGACCACACTTTTCCAATTCGAATTGCTTATGACTCACGTGTGAGCAAAAAACAAGCCCTTGTTAATCATGCTTCTCTCCCCCGTTTGTCTGATCTCATCGGCGAATTTAATGCCGTCCTTTTCTCCCCCGAAGATGTCGATCTGGTATTGCGAGAACCTGCTCAGCGTAGACGTATCCTAGATATTCTCGTTTCACAGTCAAGTGCGTCCTATTTATCCGATTTAGAATTGTATGTGCGCGTTTTGGCGCAACGAAATCGTTTATTAAAGGATCGTGGGCATGCATTGTTGGCTCACCCCGAGCAGATGACGCCTTGGAATATGCAGTTGGCCGAATCGGGTGCTCGTATTATTGGGCATCGATTGCGCGCTTTAAAGGATATCGAGTCTTTACTCAATCGATATTATCAAGAAATTGCACCCACATCTGAGAAATTGAAGGCCGTTTACCGCAGTCCTGTATCCTATGACGATATTGATGAGGCACAGCCCATCTTGGAAAAGGCATTGGCTGAAAAATTGCCCCAAGAAGTTGAATTAAGATATACCCTTACAGGACCCCACCGCGACAATTTGATTTTTACGTTAGATAACAAAGCGGCGCACCAATTTGCGTCAAAGGGGCAACTCAAAAGCGTTCTGCTGTCTTGGAAGTTGGCTGAAGCCACATTTTTAGAAAAACAAACAGGGTGGCGCCCCGTGTTGTTAATGGATGATATTTTTAGTGAACTTGACCCCAAACGCTCCGAAGCTCTTTTGGGTATGATCCCATCTTTTGGTCAGGTTATTTTGACATCTGCGCGTGATCCGGACTTAGATTTTAAAGCCCAAGGCTTTCATCTCTTGGAGTTGTGATGCTCCCGAAATTAGAAAAATTCGATGCTGAAACCGATCGGCGAAAAAGTGGGGTCTATCGCCATAAAAGAAACAAAAATATAACACAAAATACGGTTTCTATTGGAGATGCAATTCGAGGTGCTGTTGAAAAATTGGGACTGACAGCAAAATTTCAAGAGCAAAGAGCATTATCTCTTTGGCCTGAAATTGTTGGGGAGCAGGTTGCAGGTGTTACAGATGCGTATCAGATTCGACACGGTGAACTTTTGGTATCGGTTCAACACGCAACCTGGCGGTATCATCTCATGTTTGAGCGCGAAAACTTCCGAAAACGTTTGAATGATTTGTTGGGTACAGAAGTGGTACGATTAATTCGATTTACCAAGTAGGTCCCTCGTCCCTTTTAGGAGGGGATGATGAGGATTTCTTAGAGGAGTCATAAATGGCAGAAACCAATGGCAATGGGCAGTATACCGCAGATAATATTCAAGTACTCAAAGGGTTAGAAGCTGTTCGCAAACGCCCCGCGATGTACATTGGCGATATTGGGGTCGGTGGTCTCCACCACTTGATTTGGGAACTTGTTGATAACAGTGTGGATGAGGCTATGGGTGGGCATTGCGACCAGGTTGACGTGTGTTTGAACACGGATGGTACCGTGACTGTGACGGATAATGGGCGCGGCATTCCGGTTGATGAACACCCTACGGAAAAACGATCTGCCTTAGAAGTGGTTATGACTGTCCTTCATGCTGGTGGGAAATTTGACAAGGAAAACTATGCTGTGTCTGGTGGGTTGCATGGTGTGGGTGTGTCGGTGGTGAATGGGTTGTCTACTTGGTGTGTTGTCGAAGTAAATACAAAGGGTCATATATATACCCAAAGATATGAATGTGGTATTCCTGTCACTGAGTTGGAGACCCTTGGAACAACAGAGAAAACGGGCACGAAAGTCACTTTCTTACCCGATGCGAGCATTTTTGAAACGGTAGAATTTAAAAAAGACATTGTGGCTAATCGATTGCGGGAGTTGGCATTTCTCAATCGGGGGTTGACCATTGTTATGAAAGATGAACGCGACAACTCCGAAGAGATCCATTGTTATGAGGGCGGGATCAAAGCGTTTGTGAGTTATTTGGATGAAGGACGCACGCCCGTGCACGAGCCCGTGCATTTTGAAAGTCAACGGGACGGGATTGTTGCTGAAGTGGCTTTTGAATACAATGACTCCTACCAACAAAATATCCAAAGTTATGTCAATACGATCCATACCGTTGATGGTGGCACACACGAAACAGGGTTTCGCACCGCATTGACGCGCACCTTGAACGTGTATGGCACAAAGTATAATTTGTTTAAGAACGAAAAATTCACGTTGTCGGGTGAAGATACCCGCGAAGGGCTAACAGCTATTATTAGTGTTAAAGTACCCGAACCTCAGTTTGAAGGGCAAACCAAATCTAAGTTGGGTAACAGTGAGGTCCGCGGTGTCGTCGAATCTTTGGTAGGTGAAAAGTTGAGTGAATATTTTGAAGAAAATCCTGCAACGATAAAAAAAGTACTGCAAAAAGCGATTGATGCCGCACGTGCACGTGAAGCTGCGCGCAAAGCACGTGAGTTGGTGCGCCGCAAAGGTGTGTTAGAAGGCGGCGGTTTACCGGGTAAGTTGTTGGATTGTTCGTCAAATAATATCGAAGAGACCGAAGTGTTTTTGGTGGAGGGCGATTCGGCTGGCGGTTCAGCAGCACAAGGCCGCGACCGTCAATACCAAGCCATTTTGCCGTTGTGGGGTAAGTTACTCAACGTGGAAAAAACGCGATTGGATCGCGTGTTGAACAACGAAAAATTGCAACCCGTTATTTTGGGGTTGGGTGCGGGTGTGGGCGAAGATTTTGATGTGGCGAAGTTGCGATATGGCAAGGTGATTATTATGGCAGATGCCGATGTGGATGGTTCACACATTCGTTCTCTGTTGCTGACCTTTTTCTTTCGATATATGCGCCCCATGATCAGAGAAGGCCGCGTGTATATTGCACAACCTCCGCTGTATTTGCTCAAAAAAGGACGCCAAGAGCGTTATGCATTTGATGATGCAGAACGTGAAAGCATTTTGGCTGAATTTGGTGATGATGGCAAAGGCGTGATGGTACAGCGATATAAAGGATTGGGTGAGATGAATCCAGAACAACTTTGGGAAACCACTTTAAATCCAGAAAAACGAACGATGTTGTTCGTGACAGAGAAAGACACATTGGATGCAGAGCATGCATTTTCAATGTTTATGGGTGATGAAGTTGCACCTCGACGAAAATATGTTGAAGAACATGCGTTGGAAGCAATGATAGACATTTAGGATCACGAAGGGCACGAACCGCCCCCCGACAAAAAGTGGTTATCCAATACGATAGTGAAAAGGTGCTGACTTATGATGATGGAAAATGAATCCCGTGTTATTCCGGTTGAAATTGGTGATGAACTTAAAAAGTCGATGTTGGCGTATTCGATGAGTACGCTTGTGGATCGGGCATTGCCCGATGTGCGCGACGGTCTCAAACCTTCTCAGCGGCGCATTTTGGTGTCGATGAATGATTTGGGTTTGGGCGCGAATCGGCAGCATCGTAAGTGTGCAAACATCGCGGGACATACATCGGGTAATTATCACCCACACGGTGAAGCCATTGTGTATCCAACCCTGGTACATTTGGCACAAGATTTTAAGATGCGTTATCCTTTGGTCGATGGTCAGGGCAATTTTGGTTCGATTGATGGATACCCCCCTGCTGCGATGCGATATACTGAAGCGCGCATGGCTGGGCCGGGTCAGGAATTGTTGGTTGATCTTGAAAAAGAGACCGTGAATTTCCGAGCAAACTATGATGATCGACTCACAGAACCTACGGTATTGCCATCGCGTTTCCCCAACTTGTTGTGCAATGGTAGTGTGGGTATTGCAACGACTATGGCAACGGCTATTCCGCCACATAATGTGAAGGAAGTGGTCGATGGTTTGGTGGCTTTGATTGATGATCCCGAATTGGATGTGGATGGTTTGATGGCTTATATCAAGGCACCCGACTTTCCAACGGGTGGCATTATTTATGGTATGAGTGGGGTTTTGGAAGCGTATCGCACGGGGCGTGGTCAAATGCGCATTCGCGCAAAAGCTGAAATAGAAGAGATGGGCAAAGATCGCGAACGCATTATAGTTACCGAAATCCCCTATATGGTGAACAAATCTAATTTGTTAGAAAAAATTGCCGATTTGGTGCGCGATAAGCGCATTGATGGTATTTCAAATTTGCGCGATGAATCCGGCCGTGATGGGATGCGCATTGTGATAGAACTCAAGCGCGATGCATTTGGCGATGTGGTTTTAAATCAGTTGTTTAAACACTCACAATTGCAAACCACTTTTGCAGCCAATATGATCTCCTTAGTCGATGGGCGTCCACGGCAGTTAAATTTGAAACAAATGCTGCAATGTTATATTGACCATCGACATGATGTGGTGGTGCGTCGCACCCAGTTTGAATTGCGCGTGGCCCAAGATCGTGCGCACATCTTAGAGGGCTTGAGAAAAGCGCTGGATGCCATTGAAGAAGTGATTAAAATTATTCGTGGATCGGCAGACCCTGCTGAAGCGCGTGCAAAGCTTATTGAACAACTGGAATTGTCAGACCGCCAGGCCCAAGCAATTTTGGCGATGACATTGCAGCGTTTGACGGGTTTGGAGCGACAAAAAATCGAAGAAGAATATGACGGGTTGGTCAGAGAAATTGAACATTTGTCGGAAATTTTGGACAATCGCGAATTGCGTATGAACATCATCAAGACTGAGTTGGGTGAAGTGAAAGAAAAGTATGGCGACGAGAGACGATCTGATATGGTGGTCTCGGCTTCGGAGTTTAATATTGAAGATTTGATCGCAGATGAAGATATGGTGATTACCATATCCCATCAGGAATATATCAAAAGTATTCCCGCGACCACCTATCGGGCACAGGGTCGCGGGGGGCGTGGTATTAAAGGGATGGATACCAAAGAGGAAGACTTTGTTGAACATCTTTTTGTGGCATCCACGCACAGTTATATTTTGTTTTTGACAGATCGCGGGCATTGTCTGTGGTTGAAAGTACACGAGATCCCACAAGGTTCTCGGCAGTCGCGCGGTAGGCCCATTGTGAATGTGATTGAAACACCAGAAGGTCACAAGGTGGCAGAAATTGTGCCGGTACGGGAGTTTGATGACAATCGTTATTTGATACAAGTGACCCGAAAAGGCCAAATCAAAAAAACCGCACTTTCGGCTTATGGTCGCCCGCGCAAAGGTGGCATTATTGGCATGAAGGTTGTGGAAGATGATCAACTTATTGCAGCTGCGATTACAGAAGGGAATGATGAAGTTATCATTGTGACCAAAAATGGTCAGGCGGTGCGATTCCTGGAAGGGAAAGTGCGGTCGATGGGGCGCAACTCACAAGGCGTGCGTGGGGTATCCTTGCAGGGTGATGATGAAGTTGTGGGCATGGTGGTTGTGAAAGATGACGATGTGTTGTTGACCATTTGTGCAAATGGATATGGCAAACGCACGCCCGTGTCTGACTATCGTTTGACCAATCGCGGTGGTAAAGGTGTGATCAATATCAAAACCACTGAACGCAATGGCCCTGTGGTGTCGGTGATGGATGTGACCGAAGATAACGATGTGGTCATTATCACTCAAAATGGCATTTTAATTCGCCAATCTATTCGTGATGTGAGCATCATTGGGCGTAATACACAAGGTGTTCGGTTGATCAATTTGGATGACGATGATCGGGTCATTGATGTGGCGCGGGTAGAGAAGGAAGATGATGTCGATGAGGAGGCCGAGGACGGTGATATGGTTAACGAAGTAAGTGAAAATGGGGGTGTGGTGATTGACGCACCGACCAATGGTGTGGCAGAAGAAGGAATAGAAGTAGGATCAGAAGAAGGAATAGAAGTAGGATTAGAAGAAGAAACAGAAGAAGAGATATAAAAGAAAAAGACATAACCCTAAAAGTGCGTATGCAACCACAGATGAACACAGATAAAAAGGTTTTTTGCATCGTTTGAGAATGAGCACGTATTTTAGGAGTGGAAAAATGTAACCCTCTGTGTGAACGTTCAAAGTGGTAGAAATAAGAAAAGCGGTGGAGAAATTATCTCCACCGCTTTTCATAATGTATCTGAAGCATTGTTAGGGATGAAGAATGCGGATCACCTGTGCTTTTTCGGTGACAAAAGACAGATCATTGATACGGGAAATGGCTGTGCGCATGGCTGCTTCGGTTGCATCGTGTGTGATCATGATAAGGGGTACCGTGCCGTTTTCGGTCTCTGAGCGGCCATGTTGAATGACGGTTTCAATGCTGATGCCTTCGTCGGAGAAAAGCGTGGCAATTTGAGCCAAAACACCGGGGTGGTCGTTGACCGTGAAGCGGCAGTAGCAGCCGGTATTGACTTCGTCTAATGGAACGAGTGAGGCGTTGGGTAATGGCGCCAACGCAGACCCTGTTGTTGGCACACCTGCTTGGCGTCTTTCGGCAAGCCCAATGAGGTCTGCAACGACGGCACTTGCAGTGGGCAATTCGCCGGCGCCTTTGCCATAAAAAACTTGAGCGTCGACAGCACTGCCAACAATTTCAACGGCATTGTATTCATTGCGTATGTCGGCCAACAACTCTCCGTGGGGGACCATTGCAGGGTGAACACGCGCTTCGATGCGGTCACCGACAGCTTTTGCAATGCCCAAGAGTTTGATTGTATAACCCAACTCACGGGCAAAATCGATGTCGAGGGCGGTGATGTGTGAAATGCCTTCTTTCATGATGTTACTTGGCGAGAGTTTGACACGAAAGGCCAATCGACATAGGAGGGCCAGTTTTTGTGAGGCATCGGTGCCGTCGATATCCATCGTGGGGTCGGCTTCGGCAAATCCTTTGTCTTGCGCTTCTTTGAGCATGGGATCAAAATTGGCCCCAGCCTCGGTCATGCGGGTGAGGATGTAATTGGTTGTGCCGTTGAGAATGCCGTAGAGCGATTTGATGCTGTTGCCCACCAAACCCTGGCTGAGAATTTGAACAATGGGAATGCCGCCACATATACTGGCTTCAAAACCCAAGCCGACTTGTTTTTTGGCCGCCATTTCAAAAAGGTCATCACCTTGTTCGGCCAAAAGAGCCTTGTTGGCAGTGACCACGTCTTTGCCAGCTTTAAGGGCAGACAATATAAGATCGTGTGCTGGGTTTATGCCGCCCATAACTTCGATGACGATTTGTACAGAGGGGTCGTTAATAACCTCGTTAGGATCGGTGGTAAATCGATCGGCGGGCAGATCAATAGCACGCGGTTTGGACAGGTCGCGTACGGCAACTTTGCGAATGTCGAGATCTAAGCCTTTTACGGATTTAAAATAGTCGGCGCGTTCATTTAAAATGCGGGCGACACCGCCGCCGACCACGCCCATGCCAATTAAGCCAATTCCAATTGCCACTTTTGACCTCTTAAAGACTAAAATGCAACCACAGATGAGTACGAATAAACACAGATCAAAGGAGTATGTGTTTTGTAGCGAATTTGACGATTGAATATAGGGAAAATGGGTGAGATTAGCAAACGTGAAGGGGGCTTAAAGAGGGTCAGGATCGCGAGCCGAAGTTTTGAAAGATCTGTATTTTGGTGTTGGATCTACCTATTAGAAGGGTTGATCAATCAGATTCAGAAGCTCTGAAACGAGCACGTTTGTGTCCTGGATAATCTTTACAAAGCTTTTAAAAAGTTTTTGATTAATTCATGTTTTTGAAAACATATTCTTAACTTATTGTCAATAAATATGTTATTCAAAATGTATAAAAGTAATGAATTTGCTTGACACCAAGCGACCACTATGTTAAATTTTGTCTTCTTCATGGAAGGATTTCTTCCAAAGCTTGGTCTTATCATATTGAAATTCATGGATTTGCGGGGTAGTGGCTCAGCTGGTTAGAGTATTGGCCTGTCACGCCAAGGGTCGCGGGTTCGAGTCCCGTCTGCCCCGCCATTATATGTTGAAAAGCTCGACTCTTAAAATGAGTCGAGCTTTTTGGCTTGTACTGCCCCACTTGGGATCCAGCTCCAAGAAGACAGAGAGAATCAAGATCAAAAAGCAAAAGACAAGAAACAGAAGGTAGGAGGCAGGAAATTGAAATACAGGAGAGTGGATGTCTGTTCAGAGACTGTATAATAGGATGAAACATTCGCCACCGTTTGAGGAATTGGCAAAGCGGTTGGCATCGGACGATCAAAGAGTGGTGATGCGGGGCGGAGCAGGGTCTTTAACGGCGTTTGCATTGGCTTGGATTGAGGAAACCTCACCTGGGCCTGTGGTGGTGGTGTGTGCAGATGAAGACCGGGCTGAGGCGTTGCGCAATGACTTGGAGCGTTTGATGGAGGCCGACTTGGTGGGCTACTTCCCCAACTGGGATGTGGCTCACTTTGATGGGCGGTCGCCGCATTTGGATACGGTTGGTTTGCGGATAGAAGCTTTGGATCAATTACACCGTGCCCAGGGCGGTATTGTGGTCGTGCCCATTGCTGCGCTCATGGGGCACACACTTACACCCGAACTGTTTGAGCTGTGTTTGTTAACCGTGCGGGTAAACCAGGAAATTTCACCGCGTGATATGGCAGACCATTTGGTTGAAATTGGCTATGAACGTGTGACCACTGTTGAAGGTGTTGGTCAATTTAGTATGCGCGGGGGCATATTAGACTGTTGCTCGTTTGGCAGTGAAAACCCCTTCCGCATTGAGTTTTGGGGCGATGAAATTTCGTCGATACGCAGTTTTGATTTGAGCACACAGCGGTCTGTAGAACAGCGTGAGGAAGCACGTGTCTTGCCATGTCGCGAAAGCGTGCTCCCATTGACGATGAATGAAGAATATATCGCGAATTTGGAAAAATCAGAAAAAACTTTGGGCATTAGCTTGCCCAATATGCGCAGTGTATTGGAACGCGAAGGGATCTTTGAAGGGCAGGAGCATTATCTGGGCGTGTTGTATGGAGAGCGAACAGGCATGTTGGATCATGTACCTGAGGGGTGTCTTATTGTATTGGATGACCCTGATGGTGTCGCAGGAGCGGCTGATGAGGCTTGGGGAGCATGCCAAAAATCAGAAGGACGCAAAGAAAAAAGGCGCAATGAACCGGAACCTTTGCCAACAGAAGGTGTGCTCCGAGAACCTGGCGAGATGCTCCAGAATTTGGAAACCATAAGCCGGGTGTGGAATCGCAGTTTGGGTGGGGTGTCTGAAGGTGCTGTGGATTTGGGTGGGGTGGGTGGTCGTCATTACGAGGGGCATTTGGATGTGTTGCGCGAAGATTTGCGCAAATATTGGATGCAAGACTTTGAAGTGGTGGTTTTGTGCGAAAGCGCTGGGCAGCAAGCACGTTTAGAGGAGATATTGGATACCGAGAGTGATGTGGTGTCTATGTATGTGGGACCGTTGCAAAGTGGGTTTGTGTGTGGCGCGAGCAAAGTATTTGTGGTCAATGACCACGAGATTTTTAGCCGCGTAAACCGCAAGCGACGATATCGTCGATTTAAAGATGCGGTACCCATTCAAGCGATTACGGCCTTACAGAAGGGTGACTTTGTCGTCCATGTGGATCACGGTGTTGGGCGGTTTGGGGGTATTGAGCGCATTGAGATGGGTCGATTTTTGAGTGATTGTTTGGCCTTGTCCTATCGCGGAGGAGACCGGGTCTTTGTACCTGTGGATCAGATGGATCGGGTGCAAAAGTACTCGAGCCAAGAAGGCGCAGCACCCGTATTGAGCAAATTGGGCACGGCCACCTGGGAGCGACTGAAGGAGAAAACCAAGAAAGAAATTTTCAAAATGGCATCTGAGCTGGTCGGGTTGTATGCTGAGCGCAAAGCCCGACCCGGCATTGCCTTTTCGCCAGATATACCCGAGATGACCACTTTAGAGGCATCCTTCCCCTTTCAAGAAACCCGCGATCAGCTCAAAGCCATTGAAGATGTAAAAGAAGACATGGAACGGGCCACGGCTATGGATCGGTTGATTTGTGGCGATGTGGGATATGGGAAAACCGAAGTGGCGATTCGAGCCGCATTCAAGGCCATTATGGACGGCAAACAGGTGGCCATCTTGGCACCTACAACAATATTGGCACAGCAGCATTATCGTACCTTTTCCGAACGGTTTTCTGAATTTGCTATTCAAGTGTCGGTGTTGAGTCGTTTTCGCACACGCGCAGAACAACTCAAAACCATTGCAGGGGTAAAGGCCGGCACCATAGATCTTTTGGTAGGTACACATAGAATGTTGTCTAAAGACGTAGAATTTAAAGATTTAGGCCTGTTGGTTGTCGATGAAGAACATCGTTTTGGGGTGAAAAACAAAGAACGATTAAAAGAAATGCGTCGGTTGGTAGATGTGCTCACACTGACTGCAACACCCATTCCACGCACGTTGCACATGTCGTTGATGGGTGCACGGGATATGTCGGTCATTCAAACGCCCCCCAAAGATCGGCTCCCTATCCAAACAGAAGTGCTCGCATTTGAAGAGGAGCGCATTGCAGAGGCCATTTTGCGCGAAATAGATCGGGGTGGGCAGGTGTATTTTGTACACAACCGAATTCAGTCGATGCCTGCAATGGTCGAGTTTTTAGAGCGTTTGGTGCCCGAAGTGCGCTTTGGTGTGGGGCATGGGCAAATGCCTGAGCGCCAACTTGAAAAAGTGATGATGGACTTTTTTGAGCATAAATACGATGTTCTGGTTTCGACCATGATTGTCGAATCCGGTTTGGATATTCCCAATGTAAATACTTTGATTGTGAACCGAGCGGATCGTTTGGGTTTGGCGCAGTTGTACCAATTGCGCGGCCGTGTGGGTCGATCGAACAAACGGGCATATGCACATTTGTTTGTGCCTTCGCGCAAAGGGTTGGGAAAACCTGCGGTGCGGCGACTTCGCGCCATTGAAGAGTTTTCAGATTTGGGTTCGGGTTTTAACATCTCTATGCGAGATATGGAAATTCGAGGCACGGGCAACTTGTTGGGTGCGCAACAACATGGCCATATTTCGGCCGTTGGGTTTGATCTCTATACTCGGTTGTTGGACGAAGCGGTACGCCAAATCAAAGGTGAAGACTCAGAGCCAGCCATTGAGCCAGATATACAAGTGTCGGTTTCGTCATATATTCCGGACGAATACATTCCAGATGCCGATCAAAAGATGCAGTTTTATCAACGGTTGGGTGATATTCGTCGATCTGTGGATGTGCTCGCTATTGAAGAAGAGCTAACCGATCGATTTGGCCCCATACCCGAACCGACAACCGCGCTGTTGGACACCATCCAGGTAAAATTATACGCGCGCCAAATGCGTTTGATCCAAGTGCAAGTTGGGCAAACAATGACACTCACGTTTTCACCTGAGCGTGTGTTGGAGCGCAAAGATATTGAAGCAATGGTCACACAGTCGCCTTTGCCCCTTCAGTTTGCTTTGGGTGACCAACCCAGAATAGAAGTTGAACTCACAGGTAAGGGTGCTCAAGAGCGGTTATTGTGTGCGAAAAATGTGTTGCAGTGCCTTGTTTGAACGCGTATATTCGATTGGTCGGAACTTTTTTATACTCCGATAGTTAGAGCAATTTATAGGGGTAAAATAGTAGGCAAATTTACCCACCTGGGAGGGTGTTTTGGCGGGGTTCAGGATCATCCAAAAAATGATCGTACTGTTGGGTATTTGTGGGTGGGTGGCGTGTGGCGAAACACAAGAAGGCACGACTGTGGCACACGTGGGCCAAGCGCGGTTGACAAAAGAAAAAATATTATCAGGTATTCCCACTCCGTTTCTAAGCAGTATCTCGATTGAAGAGAAACGCCAGCTTGTTGAGAAGTGGGTAGAGGAAGAGCTTCTTTATCAAGCGTCGCTGGCACAAAAGCTCCATGAAGAGACTGAAATTGTTGCGCTGGTTAAACAGGCCACACGAAGATTGTTGGTCGCTGAGCTGTTGGAGCGAACATATGCCAAAGATGTCAAGGTGCTCGAAGGCGAGATTTTGAACTATTTTGAGGCCAATCGGCAAAGTTTTGAGCGTGAACAACCAGAAATTCGGGTGCGGCATGTTTTGGTAAATGATAAAGATATGTTGAATAAAGTGTGGGACAGGTTGCGAGATGGGGAACTTTTTGAACAAGTGGCGCGTGAAGCGTCAGTAGATGTGTCTGCTGAATCGGGCGGTGATTTGGGTTATTTTACGGAAGATATGGTCAGTGCTTCTTTTTGGGAGGCATGTCAGGCGGCCAAGTTGGGTCGGCGCACCCGCATTACAACCAAGAGTGGTTTGCATGTCATTGAGGTGTTAGATCGACGTGAGGCAGGCTCAGAACGCGAGTTGGTAGACGTGCGAGGTGAGATACAACAGCGGATTTTGAGTGAACGCCGACAAATGTTGCGCGAAAAGTTGTTAGAAGAAATAAAAGGCCGCAACGAGTGGTCAGTGGATTTGGATAAAGTTGATTGAGGCTGGGATAAGGAAGTAAAAAGTAAAAAAAAGATGTGCTTAGTTGACTTGTTGGGGGGAAAAGGAGTTGGTTATTATGAAGCGTTTAGGAATTTTGATATGGGCTGTTGTACTGATGTCTGGGTTGGATGTTCAAGCGCGTCCACAATTGGCTGATCGTATTATCGCTGTGGTGGATGATGAAATCATTTTGCAATCTGATGTTGAAAGAACATTGCAACAAGATTTGATGTCTAAGGGTGTGGATGTAAGAAGCATTTCTGAAGCTCGGTTGCGAGAAATGTTCAATCAGATTTTGGAAAATGAGGTTCAAGATAAGCTGTTATTGGTGCGGGCTGCAGAAGACAGCATTGAGGTAGATGCTGAAAAGATAGAGGAAATCGTTCGGGGGCAGATGCGTCAATATAAAGATCAAAATGGGCCTGAGGTATTTGCAACGGAATTGGCGCGGGCGGGGCTGACCGAGCGATTGTTTCGCGATCAATTGCGCCAAAACATGCGGAAAGATTTTATCAGACAACAGATGCATCAAACATTGTCATACCGGGTGAATGTTTCACCCCGAGATGTTGCCGAATTTCAAAAAGAATATTTGTTGGGTGAGTCGAACTTGGTATCGCTCAGTCATATTGTGGTTTCGCCCAAACCAACGGGTGATAAAGTAGAAAAAGCACGCAAACAAGCTGAAGAATTGATGGCTCGCGTGAAGGCGGGTGAAGACTTTGCTGCGTTGGCGCGCGAATACTCAGAGGACCCTGGCAGCGGATCTCAAGGTGGTGATTTGGGGTTTTTCTCTCGAGGTACTATGGTACCTGAATTTGAGGAAGCAGCATTTGCTTTAAAACCCGGTGAAGTCAGCGACCTGGTGCAAACTAAATATGGATTCCATATTATTCGAACAGACGAATTGGAAGCAGACCAAGTACGCGCACGGCATATTTTGCTTTTAACGCAATTGGACGAGTCTGATGTTGAAGCGGCGCAAAAACGTGCTTTAGACATTTATCACCGCGCTCAAAAGGGTGAAGACTTTGCTGAGCTTGCCCGTGAACTTTCGGAGTATGAACAAACGGCCTCCGTAGGTGGATACATCAATGTTTTTCCAAAGGACGAGTTGCCTGCTGATTTTGCCGAAATTGGCGCCACACTAAAACCTGGTCAAGTGAGTTTGCCTATCCAGACATCACGTGGCTGGGATGTGGTGAAGGTAAATGATGATGTGAATTCCTTGGAAGAAATTTTGAAGCAACAAAAACTGGAAGAATTGTTTCGGGAGATGTTGGCCAATACGCGGAAGAAGTTGTACGTAGATATACGATTGGAGTAGGGAAGAAGTAAAAAGTAAAAAGCAAGAGACAGGGACGGAAGAAAAACAGAAGTAGGAGGCCAGCATTTTTTTTAAGAATCCACTTTTTTTGTTTTGAGAATGCGCGATGAGATTGGATGTGTTTTTAAAGAAGTGTTGTATTGTCAAACGGCGTACAGAGGCCAAACGGGCTTGTGATAATGGCATTGTGACAATTGATGATCACATTGCCAAAGCGAGTCGCGAGTTGGTGGCTGGTCAGCGTATTTGCATTGCGTTTACAGATCGGTTATTGGAATTTGATGTTATTGAGGTGCCACAGGGCAATGTGGCGCGCAAAGACGCACCGAATTATGTTCGCATTTTAAGGGATGAAATTCAAGAATCGGAATTCATATAACAACCCAATTACATTTGCGATGTTTCTCATTTTAAGTGAAGCATCTTAAATTATTTTAAACGGAAGGCTGGCGCAGGCTGGCCATTTTCATTTTTTGCCATGTTCAAGAAACGACCTCCAACCGAATCTGTGATGCCTTATAGTCGTCTGGCCGAGATATATGACCATGTGATGCGACATGTGGATTATGTGCATTGGGCGAGTTATGTTGAGTCGCTGTTTGATCGCCACCATGCTTCGCCCAAAGGGGTGTTGGACTTGGCGTGTGGTACGGGCAGTTTGGCCATTGAGTTGCATCAGCGAGGGTATGGTGTGTCGGGGGCGGATGGGTGTTTGGAAATGTTGGAGGAGGGGCGCAAGAAGGTTTCTGCGTTGGCATATCCGGTTTCTTTTTATCACCGCAATTTGCTTGATCTGCACGATTTGCCAACATTTGATGCGGTGCTGTGTTTATATGATAGCATCAATTATATGATGACTTTAGAAGACATGGAACAAGCCTTTGAGTGGATGGGAAAAGTGGTCAAGCCGGGCGGTATTTTGATATTTGATGCGTGTACCGAGAGCAATTCGCTTCAACATTTTAATGATATGAAAGAAGAAGATGTTGGAGATGGATTTTCGTATGTGCGGCACAGTTATTTTAAGGATGGCATTCAGTACAATAAATTTGATATCCATTTTGAGGCCGATGATACGTGGGCCCAAGAAGTGCATCAACAACGCATTTATCCATTGTCTGATATCAAATCTGTTTTAGAAAAATCGCGTTTTGAAGTTGAAGGCGTATATAGCGGGTTTGGATATGCGTCACCCAATGAGTTGTCTGATCGGGTGCATTTTGTGCTGCGAGGGTGAGTTTTGATCGAACTTCAACATGTGGGCTTTGAGCGCCAGGGTCGACCTATTTTGGTGAATGTGGATTTTGAAATTGATCGGGGTGAATTTGCTTTTTTGGTGGGGCCAACAGGTTCTGGAAAAAGTACGATTTTGCGGTTGATGATTTTTGATGTACGCCCCACGCGCGGCGTGGTATTTGTGGGAGAATATGATTCACAAAGCATTCGGGAACCCGATATCCCATATCTGCGGCGGCGGGTCGGTGTGGTATTTCAAGATTTTAAGTTGTTGCGTGATCGCACAGTTTATGAAAATGTGGCACTGGCTTTAGAAGTGACGGGGGCAAAGCGCTCGGGTGTCAAACGCAAGACATTGTCCATATTATCGGCAGTGGATTTGGTACACAAGCGCGATGTATATCCCGACACATTGTCTGGGGGTGAACGCCAACGTGTGGCAATTGCGCGTGCATTGGTAAATGATCCATTTGTTTTGTTAGCGGATGAACCTACGGCCAACTTAGACCCAGAAACCACCGAGCAAGTGATGAAAATTTTTGCTGAAGTAAACGCTCGGGGTACGGCTGTTATTATGGCCACACACGATTTGCAGATGGTGGAACGATACGGGCGACGGACGTTGCGGTTGGTTGACGGTCGTATTCGAGAAGATATGGGGTTGGTTAAAACAATAGGCCGTCCATGAAAATGGCTGAGATTTTTTATTTTTGATGTAACCTTTGGTAACTTACATGGGATTGTTGTTGGCTTTTCGCGAAGCATTTCGCGGATTTTGGCGCACGGGCATGGTTGGGTTGATTTCAATTGCAACCATTGGTGCGTCGTTGTTGGTCTTGGGCGTTTTTGGTCAAGTGGTGGCAGGTGGTTATGCGCTTATTGATCGGTTGCAAGAGCGCGTAGAAGTTGATATTTATTTCCGCGATGGTGTGCATCGACGGCGTGCATTGGCTCTGGCACGTGATATTGAAGCCCTACCTGGTATTGCGGAGGTAAACTACCTTGATCAAGAAGCTGCTGCGCAAGAGTTTCAAGATATGTTTGGTGCAGGGATGCTCAATGCATTGTCGGAAAACCCATTGCCAGTCTCATTGCGCGTGCGGATGAAGCCCGGTTCTGATTTGCCACAGCGCTTACAAGCTGTTTCGAATGTCGTTGGTAACAACAAAGATGTTGAGAGTGTGGATGTGGGTGAGACATGGGTTGGGGCATTGGAGCGTTTTGTGCAAGTCATCACGGGTGTGGGTTTGTTATTGGGCAGTGTGTTGTGTTTGGCCTGTGGATTTGCTGTGAGCAATACTGCCAAATTAATGGTCTTGGCCCAGCGTGAAGCCATTGAGATTATGCGGCTGGTGGGCGCAACAGGATCTACTGTTCGATTAACCTTTTTGGTGGGGGGTGCGATGCAGGGTTGTGCGGGTGGGTTTTTGGCATCTTTGGGACAGTCGTATGCGTCTGATTGGTGGACTGCACGGGTGCCCGATTTGGCGTTTGATCCATCGATTGATTTGAATTTTTGGTTGGTGGTATTGGGTACGGTTTTGGGTGTCGTGGGCAGTTGGGCGTCGTTGAACAGGGTGTTGAGTGCGGTGTCGATAAAGTGAGATGTGAGACGTGAGAAGAAAGAAGATCTTGTTTATATCTACCCAAGAAAAGCAGAAGATCACCTTTTGCTGTATCCAAAGATTGCAACTGGGACGGGTGTGTTGTTTTGTTTTGTGGGTTGTGTTGGGTTTTGGGATACAGGTACGTGCACAGACTGCCGGTGAGTTGGAGGTTCAACTCAAAGCTGAGCAAGCCGCGTTGGATAGTTTAAAAATGCGGTTAGAAGTTGAAGAAAAGCAATTGCAACGCAATCGGCAAAAACAAGAGACAGAAGCGCAAGCGTTGACTTATTTGGAACGCAATATTTTTCAGGTAAAAATGGAATTGCGCGCTGTTCAGCGTCAAGAGCGTGATTTGGCACGGCGGCGGGACAATACACAAAGGGGTTTGCGACAAACGGAATCTCGTGTGCAAAGGCGAGAGTCTGGCATGGCGCATCGCGCACGCCAAATGTATAAGTTGGGCCGACGAGGGACATTGGAGATTTTGTTTTCATCTGAATCTTTTGCTGACGCTGTGAAACGCATTCGATATTTAACGCGTGTTGCAGAACAAGATTATCGTGATTATCGGGCCTTACTGGATGAGCGCAAAACCATTGGCAATTTGTATGCCGTACAGAGCGTGCAATATCGGCAACAACAATCTTTGTTACAAGGAAAGCTCAAAAAAGAAAATCAGTTACA
>JBLHJX010000063.1:0-22425 GCA_047619225.1 Candidatus Latescibacterota bacterium | reverse complement strand
ATCATTGTATCAGGCTCCCGTCCAGGGTGAGACGGAATACCCATTCCTTGCTTGGTTCGAATCGGGCGTGTTGCTGCCACAGCAATCTGCAAAGACTGTTTCTTACTCCAAATACGCACGTCATCCTTGCCAAACACCACGCTACAAAACGAATGTAAGCGCGACTCTACCAAGGCTGCGTGTGGCACCACCACCCGATCGACAACCAAAATGCCCTTATTCTTCACCATTAAAATTGCGCGCCCACAAAACGTGGCAGCAGGCCCATCACGCATTGTGCCCATTGCGTCGGTTGCATCCATGCGAAAACCTTCAAATCCAGCGCCCTCAACCAACGCCGTTTTCACCGTTGCTTTATCGCCTATGCTCAAACCATTTAAGAAAATGGTATTTTTGGAATGCGCAGAGGGTTCGTACAAATCAAAACGACGAGCACTAAACGTGGTATCCATATAATCATCAACACCCACATTCTCAATCAACTTTTCGCCACCTGCAACGACAAAGAAGCTCATCAAATCGCGGTGTACGTGCGGCGCGTCGGTTGTGCCCCCTCGCACAGAAACATACAAATTGGCATCTGGCATTTGATCGGCCACATAGCCCCAGTCTAGACCACGCACCAAAACACGGTTGTGCCACGCACCCTTTTTCATTGTCGATTCGTGCCCTGGATGGAACAAGGCCAGCTCTGCCACATTAGGCCAAGGACCATCTAAGCCGCCCTCAGAGGTCAATACCATCCGCCGATCAAGCTCAATCACCACCTCGTCAGCCCCAAATCGCTCGGCAGCAGCGTAGTGAAAAGGCAACACAGAAAATTTATTCACATCGCCAAAGCTACACGGCACACCGTTGGGTGTAAATTGAAGCGGAAATTTGAGCGTTGCTTCTGTACCTTTTAACCGCAACAACTTATGCGTCCGACCTGTGGCACGTTCCCAACTCAACAAATACATAAAACCATACCGCATCCCATAGTTCCAATACCCAATGCCCTCTGGCCAACCGCCGTCGCCTTTCAGCGACCGAAAAAACGGTTCAACACTTTCTTCCACAATCTTCAACACCGCTTCCGATTCTTTACACAAATCGCCCATTGCCAAAGCCAACATGCCCGCGCCACCACAACACACCGTATTCCAATTGGTGTGTGGATGCTTGTAATAACTGGGTTTGTCTTTGGCCTTCATCACATGAAGAAACGGCTTGAGCGCGCGTTTCACGGCCGTATCGACAAAGAGCTTCTTTTCATCATCTGACAGTTCGTGGTACAACCCATCAAATGCCAACGCCAACGTCGCAGAATTCTCACCATAAGACAAATCAAAAATCGCCTCAGGCCGCGCATCTCCCTGTCGCCAAGTAATCCACGACCAATATTCCCAACCCGCAATCCGCGCCACATCAGCCATGATCGCATCACGATATTGCAGATCGCCTGTACGCTTATATTCGGCCAACAGTGTAACCACCCGCGTCTGCATCTTACGCGCCCGAATCAAATGCGAATTGTGCCCTGTCTCATCCACCACAATGGTCGCGTCAGCTAAGAACGTCTTCGCCAGCGCACCCAGGCTACGACGCGCTTTACGCGAGACAGAATGATCTGATTTCTCTTTTAACCTATTATAATGCGCTTCCGAAATATACAACCGAGGATAATCTGTTAGCTTCATAACGTCTCCATTTCAGGTCACAAGTCAAAATCCAAACAATGATGGTTTTTGCCTATAACCGTTTGAGCGTCCTTGTCCTAAAATTCTTCGACTGCGCGTGACCTTCATTGTCAAATGCACACTCACGCGCATTGTGAGTCATTTTATATCTCGCTTTTCAATGCTTCAATCACCTGGTCGTGAATGGCCCCACTGCTCACCACAACGCCCCGGTTGTTCAACATCAGCGCACCTGTTGCAAAGTCCAAGGGGTTGCCGTGCATATCCGTCACACGTCCCCCGGCTTCTTCCACCACCAAGGAACCCGCAGCGTGATCCCAAATTTTCTCGCGATAGTCAGGCTGCCCAGGAGACGGCAACCGCAAATACAAAGCCGCGTCGCCTCTGCCAACAGCACAATATTTGGCTTGGCTGTCCATTCGCAAGGATGCCGTCGTAATCCCCACAGCCTCCGCAATGGCCTCTTGGCGGCCATGATCACTGTGCCCAGACTCCACGCTCTCTACAAATCGCCACGCGCGTTTATCATCTGCCTTGGCCACGTTTGCTTTTTCTTCACCTGATGCCAAAGACAACGGCTGAATCGTAGCGCCTTCTCCGCGCACAGCCACAGAAAGAACGCCCAATTCTCCTTCAGGGTGATCCATATCCAACGGCAAAACCGGGCACGCCACCACAGCCACTTTTACATCGCCGTCCACAACCAACGCCAGAGCAACAGCAAATTGGTCGCCCCGCAAAAAACCCTTGGTCCCGTCAATCGGATCCAGCGTCCAATACCGATCACTCACCTCACCATTACCCGCATCAATCCAAGCACACACCGTAGCAGCATCACCCACCTGGAATCCATTCACATAAGCCACCACCCGATTGAGCATCTCAGCCTGGTCGGGTTCGCGAAGCGCGGCAGCATCTTCCTCGCCCACAATTGGATCATTTGGAAACGACGCCTTAAGATGCCGACACACCAACGCTTGTGACCCAAAGTCTGCCACCGTCACAGGACTGCGATCAGACTTTTCCAATGCGTGAGCCTCTACCAATTCTTTACGCACAATTTCACACAGCTGAGCCGCTTCTCTCACCGCCGCAACAGCCACTTCCCGTTCCTGCTCAAAAGCCATTAAAAACCTCCAAAATCACTTTGTTTTAGGGCGCCCAAAATGATCCATATCGCCCCGATCAACCCACCCAGGCAACCTAATCGAAGCCGACTGTTGCCACGCTGTTAAATACAATACCGCCGTAAAACTCGCCGCTTCGCGAGCCTGCTGAATCGCAAATTTCTGTACATCAGCTTCACTTTTATAATCGACATCTTTGGTCGACAAGTACTTCTCCAATGACAAAGCTTGATCAATATACTTGCGACTATCGGCAACCTTTGTAACAATTGCGCCCATCAAACTGTCTGCTGCTTCGGGTACTAAATCTGCCGCAATGACAGCAGGTTTAAGTTCCACGTTTTGGATCAACCCGTCGATCTTTTCATGCAAACGCGTATTTTTGGGCTTGCCATCTTCACCACGCCCGTTCCAATAAATGGTTAGATTCAAGGGCTGACACAATTCCTGTGCATAATGCGCCACAAGACCTGCATAAAGCAAACACTTGTTTTGAATATAAGGATGTTCTGGCCACTTGCGATATTCGGCCAAGGCAAACGCAAGTTGTTCCGTCGCTTCTGCCGCAGCGTAGGGCAACAGGCCCACACGTTCTATTTTTATATCCAAAGAATCACACAACCGACCAAATTCAAAACGCGATTCGGGCAATGTTTGGCCTTCTACCAACTCCGCATTAAAATAATGCAATGGGTGCGACGCATCAATCCACTTGCTCAAATCGGGATCTACGGAAGCATGAGCAACCATGCCCACACCCGATTTCATAAAAGCCGGAAAATCAGCCGGCAAAGCCTCTACAGCCGCACGTGTCAATATGCCGTGACCTCGTGGCCACCACGCAGAAGCCGAAGTCCCCATCGCCAACAAAACAATCACAATCGCCAAACGCTTCATAAAATCCCCTTTTCTAAGACCACAATATAAAAAGGTTTCTCTCCCGATCCCTGACCCTTAACGCCTGCGCCCTACCTTTTATTGCCCATCCCACTTTGCGCGCGTAATATAATCATCAAACTTCAGCGACTCGGACAAGTGCCAAGCAGTCAAGTACAATTGTGCTGTAAAACGTACAGACTCGCGCGCCCGATCTACGGCAAAGTCAATCACTTCGTTGTCTTTTTCCCACTCTGTTGCATCGTAATTTGGAATGCGTTCGCCCAAATCATAGACGTGATCCACCAGCGCGAACCCCGTATTAAATTGCGCCAAAATACCGGGCATCAAATTTTCAAGCGGTACGACTTCTTGATTCTTGGCCAAAGCTTCGGGTGTCATCTTAAGAAACGAAACCAACCCATCCACTTTCCCATGAATGCCTTTTTGCTGCACGCTGCCATCTGCTTGCACTCGCCCATTATAATGAATGGTCAAATGCAGAGGTTGGCACATATCTTCGGCATAGTGCGCCACAAACCCCGCATAAATTAAACACTTCATTTTAATGTGAGGATTGTCTGGCCACTTGCGATGTTCGGCAAAAGCAACCGCCAAACGCTCCGTCCACTCTCCCAAAGCATACGGCACCAAACCAATTTTTTCGGGCGCGACATTGTATTCATAACACAATTTAATGTATTCATACCGACTTTCTGGCAACGTATCGGCTTTCAACATTTCTCGGTCTAAAAAGTGTTCTGGGTATTCTGCTGCCCTTACGTGAGGTGTGCCCTTGTGTTTGCCCATATCGGGGTCCAAACTCATATGTGCAATGCTCGGAGCGCCTTCACGGAAGAAAGAAGGGATCTCATTGGGCAATGACGCCACGGACGCCAACGTCAAAATATGATGCCCCTCCAAGTGCCAAGCTGAACCCACCGTGGTAAGACCAAAAACCAAAATGCCAACCAGTATCAACCGCTTCATCGCAACTCCTTTCAAGAAAATTAACGGCGCAAATCTACAACCGATACTTGCTCCTGTCAACTGTGCCACCAACAAGACCTACCCCATAACAAAGACAGCGGAGAAACACAAAAGGTTTCTCCGCTTATATTTGGCGGGAATGTGTGGGAATCGAACCCACCCAGCGTGGGATTAGCACGCAACAACGGATTTGAAGTCCGCGAGGGACACCAGTTCCCCTTTCACTCCCTTAAAGGCAGAAAAAAGTAACACCGCCTTTTATCGTTTTTCTTTTTCCTTCTCTCTTTTTACTTTTTACTTTTTACTACTCCCCGCCCTCAAACCACCTGAATCTCGCCCGGATGATCAGCAACCACATCACCAATCACACGCGCGTCAATCCCAGAACTTTGCAAGGTTCCAATTAACGCATCGGCCTGCTCAGGCGCAAGCGCAATCAACAAGCCCCCAGAGGTTTGCGGGTCAAACAACAACCGCTGAACCGGTTCGGCAATCCCTTGGGCAAAATGCACCAACTTGCCATGAGCCGCCCGATTGCGCCGCAAACCACCACCCTCACGCGTTTGGGCCACTTTGAGCGCCAAATCGAAAAATGGCACCTCAGATGCCCGAATAACAAAACCCACACCGCTGGCAATGGCCATCTCCAACCCGTGCCCCATGAGCCCAAACCCGGTAATATCGGTGCACCCGTTTGCACCCAATGCAACCATCTGTTCGGAGGCAATTTTATTGAGTTGTGACATGGTTTCGATGGCGGGTAGTAAATCTTCTTCCGACAATTCGTCATTCTGATACGCATCGGACATCAGCCCGGTGCCCAGTAGTTTGGTCAAAATCAACCGATCACCCACTTTCGCCCCAGCATTGGTCTTCACCTGGTCAGGGTGCACAACACCCGTCACAGACAACCCAAATTTCGGCTCCACATCTTCAACCGAATGGCCGCCCACCAAAAGAGCACCCGATTCGGTCACTTTGTCAAACGCGCCTTTTAAAACCTCTGCCATCATCTCTGGCGGCACATCATCACTCGGGAACCCGCAAATATTCATCGCAGTAATCGGTCGCCCACCCATTGCATAAACATCACTCAACGAATTGGCCGCAGCAATCTGCCCATAAGCATAAGGATCATCCACGATGGGCGTAAAAAAGTCCACAGTCTGGATCAATGCAATCTCCGGTGTAATGCGAAACACACCCGCATCATCAGCCGTACCCAACCCCACTAACAAGTCGGGATGGCTCACCTTAGGCAAATCTTTTAAAATAAGATCCAGCACCGCCGGATCGAGTTTAGATGCTCAACCACCGCAACTAACCAACTGCGTCAACCGCTTTGCATTGTCTCGCCACTTCATAAATAACAACCCTCATTATCTGTAAAACAACAAACCTACTCGAATCTACTAAACCCAATTTATACAATGAAACATGCAGGGGGCTCCCTATTTTTCCGTCTGCCATCTGCCGTTTCACTTTTGCCTTTTTACTTTTGCCTTTCCATTTCTTCCTTCTCCCGCGCCATCTGTGCCTTCTGCCACCCATAATCCACATTGCCACTATAAAATGCTTCAGGCGTTTCAATGGCCCACAACTGCTTGCGAATCAACCAATTTTGAGGGTCCAACTGAAATGCTTTTTGAAGTTCTGAGATGGCTCCCTCTTTTTTGCCATTTTCCAACAGTACAATCGCCAATTGAAACCTCGCATCTGCCTCTTGTTCATCCGCTGTTAACGCGTGGGGTTTCTCCTGCGTGTCAGCGTCAATCCATGCCTTGGGTATAGCCCCGGTGCTCACCCACCCCGTCAACTCTTTGCGAAAATCATCATTGTCAATATTCACACTGCCAACCGCGCGGGCCAATTTGCCCTCTTCATCCAGCAAAATACCCACAGGCACAAATTTCAAGTTATATGCCCTACCAATCAAATTGTGCTGATCCAACAAAGCCCGATACGTTGCCTTCGCTTTTTCCACCCAAGGTTTGGCAACCTCAGCCCCTTGTACATCTTGTGCAATGACCACCACATTCACATCGTCTTTGTGTTGTTCAAAAAAAGACTGCCATCCAGGCAGTTGACCTCGGCAGCCTCACCACGAGGCCCACATATAAAACACCGTCTTTTTACCCAGATAGTCCGACGGCGATACCGATGCACCCGTGTATAAGTCGGGAATTGTAAACGAAGGCGGTGTATTCCCAATGCCCAAACCCGAGACCGCTTGTCCAGATATAACCGCAAGCGATCCATTGTTCTGTGCCCAGCTGAGTCCCAAAGGTTCACCAAAAGCAGCCAATCGCCCAAATAACACACCATCCACAGTCAACGTATCTTCCGTGCCCGATACATTCAACGGAATACACAAGTCCTCACGACACACTGCCAATGGGCCACCGTCTTCTAATGTCTTGGCCTCAGCATTTACCTCTGCACAAAAATCGTCTAAAGCAACGAAAATCTCATCACCTTGGTGGGCAACAGGTACGTCTATCGACTTGCCATCAACCGAAACTTTAAGTTCTGCCATATGCCATTCCTTTCGCGCATCTGCCTGAACAGAAAGGCAGAAACAGATAATCAATCCTGCGAAATATTTCAAACTCCAAATCATCGATTTGTGTTTCATTTGTACCTCACCAACAGTTTCAAAGGTAGGTTTGCAGATGTCATGTAGACCTCCCGATATTCGTCAAGAATTATAAGAATTTAAAGGGATTCCATACCCCTGTCAAGGTTGCACCCTCACTTCCCCAAGATTCTAACATCGCCCTGTCGTATCGTTGTACCTTTGGTATCAAAATAGTTCAGCATTGGCACGGCGTATTTACGCGTAGTACCCACCAAATCGCGAAATCTGGCCACATCAATTTCTGATTCTGATTGCAAATAGGCCACCAATTTTTCTTCAACATCTGCGATCACATCCAAGTGAAACAGCAAGGTATCATCCATCCGCACCAAATCACCCATTGCTTGCATTGCAGCCACCACATCTTGAACAACCTTGGCATCTTGCCCCAATGCTTCTGGCAAAGCCTTCAAATCTGTTGGAGACGTGCCTCCTTCTTGCAATAGAGGAAGAATCTGACCACGGATACTTTCTTGTTCTGGCGACAATGAGATTGTATGAGAACTTAAACTGAGCAAGGAGTCTGCACTGGTAATCGTTCCCTGTTCGATGAGGTAAACCACACCATATTCAAAAAACTCAGGCGCTGGACGATCATCCACCAACACTCTCAATTCTTCTTTGCGTGCACCCTGCCTCAGGGCGTTTGCCTGATGAAACTTCGCCAGCCCGCGTTCAATCCCTTCTTGTAACTTGGCCCAACAATTTTGGTGCGCATAGTAGTCACGCCCAGAGACAGTAAATGCGATCACATTGCCCGCCGCAACCAAAGTTTTCAAACGCGCGCCAATATCTGCATCGGCGATGCCCATCTCAGCGGCCAACGCATTCACCGTTCGTGGTTCCAAACCTGCCGCTTTCAAACGGGCTTCTAAAATTTCAGTAAGATCATCGTGCTCCAAGTCTTGGAGTGCCGCATTCACATCCGCTTTGAGACGCCGATGCTTCACAGGTTGCGGATCCAGCACCACCCCCCCACCCAAAGTCTGCACGGGTGAGTATCGTCGAATCACAAAACGATCTCCACGCGCCGCCACACCCGCTTCTTCCAAACGCAACTGCACCAATTGAGACTCCCCCGGATGCATCTCATCCCCTTCGAGTAAAATCACTCGAGCAAGCACTTCCCTCGGCCCCAAATGCAAATGCACCCGCGTTCGATTTTTCACCACCGACGGCGCATCGGGCAACAAGTGCAAACGTGCATCAATCATATACGTCGATTTAAAATATCCCGCCTGCGCCAAGATATCACCCCGCGTCACCTCATGCACTTCCACCCCATTCAAGTTCAAGGCAGCCCGAGCCCCCACAAAGGCTTCACCCACATCTTTACTGTGCGTTTGCACACCCCGCACACGAACCGTTTTGCCAGCGGGCAACAACTCAATTTCATCTTTCGGTTTAACCGACCCCGAAATGACCGTGCCTGTCACAACCGTACCAAATCCTTGTACCGAAAAAACACGATCCACCGGCAACCGAAAAATACCGCGATCGGGTCGCTCGGTAATCTCTCCAATCGTTTCTTCCACCAACGTGCGTAATGCATCAATACCCAGCCCCGTAATAGACGACACAGGCATAATCGGAGCACCTGCCAAAAACGTACCCTCAAACAAGTCTCCCAATTCCTCAGTCACCAACTCCAACCACTCTTGTTCTACCAAATCGGCCTTCGTCAACACCACAATGCCACGCGACACACCCAACAAACTCAAAATGCCCAAATGCTCACGCGTTTGAGGCATCACACCATCATCAGCCGCCACCACAAACAAGGCCAAGTCAACCGTACACACACCCGTGACCATATTCTTCACAAACCGCTCGTGACCCGGCACGTCAATAATCGTGACATCGTCTTTCCAATAGGCAAAACCAATATCAATGGTCACACCCCGGCTTTGTTCCTCTGGCAATGTATCCGTCTCAATACCCGTCAGTGCCCTCACCAACGCTGTTTTGCCATGATCAATATGTCCTGCAGTTCCAATAATAACGTGTGGCATAAAATCCTTCAGTTCAATTGACGAGATAGATTCATTTATTGACAACGCGCATCCCTACCACAAAAAAACACAGATTACTACTGAATCAACGCCCTTACACTTATATATCCATATATCCAACCATAAATTCCTCTCGTGCGGTTAAGAATTGCCTCCTACGTCATAAGGAAACGCGCTTGGGGACTGCTGAGGCCTTGTCCTCTACAAAGACAAAATGATCATCAGGCTCCCAAACGTGCCCGGACCAAGAACGATATCCGCGCAACCACAACACACCCTCGATTCGCCTCAGATAGAAGCCCTTTGGAAAATCGTCGTCTTCAGTTAGAATCTCCGACGCTATCGTGGTGGAACCGTATGGCGCTTGGTGTTGTCGAACAGGCTTTCCCCAATGGCCTTCAGGCTGATCAAGATATTGCAATCTCAGGTGGGGGCCCAGCTCAAGCGGGCAGAGATCAAGACCGCGCTGGCCCGATCTTTCATAGACCTCGGCAATGGTTGCGCCCCGAGGGAACCCAAGATCACAGACGGTAAGTTCGACGATCGTCACGGAATATTGCGTCTCAGAGGTCGTGAAATAATCGCTGGCGAAAAGCCTTTCTGCTGAGACGTTCATTGAGATCGCTTCCCTCGCGAGCGCCTCGATGAGTTCGGACTTATTGAGGCCACCGAGTTGGATTTCCAGATTCAGTTGAAAGATGCCAACATTCTCTTCTGTTGTCATGGTAGTTTCTCCTTACCCAAATTCACCTTATACCTTCCACCTCATCAACAGCAGAAAGCCACACCCGAAAACTCATTTCTGAAAATAAATTTTTTGAATCGCATCCGCCACAACCTTCAAGTCATCAGGCCAAAGCGTGCGCACATCCAATAGAAATCGATCATCCCGAACATATCCCACAATGGGGGGATCGTTTCTTCGCAATTGTGCGGCCAAACCATCCAACCCATCACACGCAATGGCCACCGCCACACTCGGAATCTCTTCCAAGGGCAAAGCCCCACTGCCCGTTTGCGCTTTGGAATCCACCAGCGCAACCTGAATACCTTTAACCGTCTCCAATTGTTTTACCAATTGTCGTCCCCGCCGTTTCAACACAGACACAGACGCCGTCAACATCCGCAGCGTGGGATGTGCCTTGCGCAACCGCCCAGGATTGAGATACAATTTCAACGTCGCCTCAAGCGCAGCATATGTCAACTTATCACACCGCAAAGCACGCATCAATGGATTCTTCCGGATCTGTTCAATCGCATCTTTCTTGCCCACCAAAATCCCACTCTGAGGCCCACCCAAAACCTTATCCCCACTAAACGTCACCACATCTACCCCCGCCTTCACACTATCCGAAACAAGCGGTTCATACGGCAATCCATATTCCCGCAAATCCACCAACACCCCTCCACCCAAATCGTGTATCGTTGCAACCCCCTTTTCCTGCCCCAAAGCCACCAAATCTTCTAATGCAACAGCCGCCGTAAAACCCATCACCTTATAATTACTGGTATGCACAACCAACATCGCACCCGTTTCATCTGTCACTGCCGTTTCAAAATCTTTCAAATGTGTGCGATTCGTTGTCCCAACCTCCACCATTACTGCCCCACTGCGACTCATAATATCCGGAATGCGAAACGACCCACCAATCTCCACCAATTCCCCACGCGACACAATCGCCTCTTTGCCCAATGCCAACGTATTTAATGCCAACAAAACAGCCGCCGCATTGTTATTCACCACCGCCGCCGCCTCAGCCCCCGTCAACTGACACAACAAATCTTCAACCAAGCTCGTCCGAGACCCCCGCAACCCACTCTCCAAATCGATCTCAACATTGCTATACCGTCCCGCCACCTGAACAATCTGCGCAATCGCCTCCTCAGCCAAAGGCGCACGCCCTAAATTCGTATGCAAAATAATCCCCGTCCCATTCACCACCCGCTTCAAATTAGGCGCAAGCTGCCGATCAAGCGCCTCCCTTACATTCTGAATCACCCACGCCGTCAACGCCTCCCGCGAACCCGCAACCGACTCGCCCTCTTTCATTGCAGTTCTCAAAGCATCAATCGCCCCACGAACCAAATCCGTCAACAAAGGCCCCTCACACAATGCCCGCACAGGCGCCATCGCCGGATCATCCAACACCCCATCTACTTTCGGTATCAATGAAAAATCAGGTCTTGTCATCATCTCACCCTATCGTTAAATATCACGGCACAATCTTAAACCGAATTTCCTTCTGCGCCTCTTGCCCCGTCAACAAATCCATCACCCTTACCACAATCAGCTGCTCTCCAGGTTCAGACGCCTTCAAATCCAACTCCACATAAGCCCGCTCGTCCACCTTATCCCCCACCTGTTCATAAGCAATCACCACCTGTTGATCGTCCTCAACCACCCCCAACAAACGCCCAATACCCCGCAAAATGCGAACCGGCACCCCACTGTCTTGGAATGTGCGCACCGTATACTCAACACGATACCGAGTTTGACCAAATGCATCCCGCTTCAAATTGTACAACTCAAAATACACATAAGCATTCTGATCCCGCCGAAACGCCTTAGACGACATCGGTACCACACTGAGTCCATGCTTAACAAACTGCCCCTCAGATTGAGTGGGCGCAACCACAAAAGCCAATTCAATATCACTCAAGTAAAGCACATCATCCCGACCATAATCGTCTAATTCGATCGTCTGTTGATAAACTTGAGAATGCCCCGATCCCGTATCCCGCACCTGAAGCGACATATAATATGTACCCGGATCCAACGTCACCGGAAAAATACCCGGAATAAATGCCCCCGCTTGGATTTGTTGATCGCTCGGCGTTCGAAACGTTAACCGATCCGTCACACGATGCACCTCGTGCCACAACGAATCGTATAGCGCAACCCCCCGCTCCAGCACAATCAAATCATTCTCACCATTCAAACGCACAACTTCCGATGCAGGCAAACCCAAATACAGTTCCAATAACGTCTTGCCATCTTCCCCACGAAAACCCGCTGGATAATAATAAAAATCAATCGGCAAATCGGCAAAGTCAGCCCGATATCGCGACGGGGTCTTCGCCGCAATAGACTTGATCATCAACTCCCCCTGCAAATCTAACAAGAGACTCACTTGGGCAAAACCTGATGAAAGCGGAATATCGGCAAACGTATACCGCTTGCCAAACTCATTCTCAAAGGCAAACTCTATCCCGTCATCAATCTCCGCATAAACCCAATATTCCCAACGGCCAGTGATGGGAAACGTAGGATGCCCCGCTGGCGGTAAAACCCCGGGGCCCAACCGCGTTGCAAACCGTTCTCGCGCATGTGTAATGTAAGGATCCAACTCAATTTGAACATTATCGGACCGACTCACATGATCGGGATGCCCCAAACGCACATACACCTCTCCCCGATCATCCCAAGGCGATTCTCCAGCGGAATATTTCTCCACCGCAACAGCCACCCGCCGATAGTGTTCCACCAAGCGTTCATTGGCCCGTGTTAAAGGTGCTGGGTCGCGGCTGTTCCAAAACCGATCAATCATCTTATTCTTATCTGTGCTATTTTCCAACAAGGCCAACTCTTTTTTATTGGCAACCAATGAAATGTCTTTATAAATAGCCCGTCCATCTTCTGGCAAGCGCCGGATATAAATTTCAAACATGCGCTGCGCACCCTCATAGTTCTGTGCAATCTCACTCATCAAAGCCATTTCCAAATAGGCCCTTGTTGCCACCTCGCCATCAACAGCAATCAACTCCCCAAATATCCTCGCCGCTTCTTTATGTTGGCCTTGTGTAAACAACAACCGACCCAAATGATAGCTTGCTTCCCCATGCCCGGGTGCCACTGCAAGTTGCTGCTCATAGGCCGCAAGTGCCCGCATCCGATCACCTTCCCGCTCAAACATTTGCCCCAATTGAAAATAGGCATCGCCATGATCGGGCGCCAATTCAATGGCTTTCTCAAAAGCTTCTAATGCATCTAAGGGCCTCATATGCTCATATAACTTGGCCAACCCATATTGGGCCTCTGCATAATTTGGGTCTTCTCCTAACGCGCGCCGAAAATGATACTGTGCTCTAAGACCACGGCCCTTTTTTTTAGCATAAACACGCCCAATGCCCGTGTGCCCACGCACTTTATCACCCAAGCGCAACGCTTTTTCAAATGCATCTTTGGCATCGTCCAATTCACCCAATGCCAAATACGCATCGCCCAAACGGATATAATCATCACCCGTAACCTTGCCTTGAGACACTTGCGACAGGACCTCAGAAACCACATCCTTGGGCATTTGACCCCAGATCGGCAACAACATGCCCCCGACCAGGAACAAGACAAAGCCTATTTTACGGAACAATATCAAACAAGATCTCCTTACGCACTTGCTGATTTGTCAAGAGGTCGGTCACTTCCACACGCACTTTCTGTCCGCCGGGTTCTACATCATTCAAATCCAACTCCACATACGTGACATCATCGCGTGCATTGCCCGTTTGCTCATACGAAATCGTAACTTCCTTCGAGCGTTCACGCAACTTCAACACACGCCCCAAGCCTCGCAGCGCCCGAACCGGCGCAATCCCTTTTTCCTGAGATTGAAACACATACTCAACCCGATACTTGGTCTGGTCAAATTCATTCTTTTTCAAATTGTACAACTCAAAAAAAACAAAAGCCGTTTGATTGACATAAAACGCCTTAGATGCCATTGGCACAACGCTTAAACCTTTTTTTACAAACTCACCTTCCTTGTCCGTCGGCGCAATCCAAAAGGCCAGTTCAATATCGCTCATCATCAATGCGTCTGTGCCAGAATAATCAGACACAAACAATGCTTGCTGATACACCTGTGACTTTCCAGACACCACATCGCGCACTTGTAAAGCCAAATAATTTGAACCCGGCTTCACATCAAACGTCATCATACCCGGAATGAATGCATTGTCTGAAATCTGCTTCTGTGAGGGCATGTTAAATGCCAACTGATCGTGGATGCGATGTTGCTCTACCCACAGGCTATCATAAATGGCCAATCCACGATCTAATAAAACCCGATCTGTTTTTTTGTCTACAGGCAACCGAGACATTTCTGAGGCCGGCAAACCATAATAAATCTCTAAGCGCGTTTGACCATTCTCACCTCGGAATGTGGCCGGATAATAGAAAAAGTCAATGGGCAACAGAGAAAAGTCCGCTTCATAAACCCACGGTTCGCGCGAAACCAAATCATTCAATACCATCTGCCCCTGATAGGCCATCAAATCGGCCGTCAACCCCACACCCAATCCACCGGGCATCGAGGCAAATTTATACTCCGATCGCTTAAATTGACTTACAAATGTAAACTCCGTTCCCCGGTTCAAATCTGTATACACCCAATACATCCATCTCGTATTGCTTGGCACAGGAAAGATGGGTTGTCCTGGTGTCACTTGTAAACTAAGTCTTTTACGCTGCACAAAATTGGTACGTGCATCTTGCACCTCCCGATCCATTTCTATCTGTAAATCACCAGAACTGCTGATATGATCAGGCGCGCCAAACCGCACATAAATCTCGCCACGATCATCCCAAGGAAAACGGCCTTGTCCAAAATAGATCCGTGCATAGGCGACCCGCCGATAGTGTTCAATTAAACGCTCATTCACTTTTGTCAGGGGTGATGGGTCTGTCCGTGTCCAAAACCGTCGTTTGACCGCTTCCTTTTCAGACTCTGAGACACGCGCATAGGTCTTCAAATCTTTGCCCGACCCAACGTACGTAAAGTCTAAAAACAGCCCCTGTTCCCGGTCGGGTAGCGTTTCTATGTACTGCTCAAATAAATCTTGAGCCAGCACATAATCGCGTTCATTTTGAGCATTTATGGCTTGAACAAGGAAGGGATGATCCATATTGGGCTCATCTGCCCAAACACTGTGCCACCCAAAATTCAAAACCAATACCCAAGCAACGACATATGCCATACAAACCACCTTCTTTTTGAGTTCTATCTGACTGTAAAATCTATCAGATATCTTATATAACCGCAAAGCCTTTCTCACCCCTTCAACCCTTGTCCCCGTTGACAAGTTCCCAGAACAACCCTATGTTTTGTTGGTTTTATTAAAACATTAAAAAAAGGACACGCAATGTCTATTCGCAAAGTAGTGATCCCCGTCGCGGGTTTGGGCACACGCCTATACCCCACCACCAAAGCACTGCCCAAAGAAATGCTCCCACTCGGTAAATATCCGGCCATACAACATGTGGTTGAAGAAATGGCCACAGTCAACCTCAAAAAAGTACTCTTCATCACCTCACGTGCCAAATCCATTATCCAAAACCAATTTGACGACAATTTAGATGTTGTGGCACATCTCAACCAAAGCGGCCAACTCGCCGACATGGGCCACCTCGATTACAGCAGTCGCGACATCGAATTTTTCTACACCCGTCAACAAATCCCCGCAAACAGTTCCAAACCCCAAGGCACAGGTGCCGCCATTGCCACAGCCGAAAGCTTTGTCGACAACGAACACTTTGTCGTGGCTTATGGTGATACCCTCATCGACTCGCATCAATCCCTTAGCTTTATTGGCCGCATGATTGAAGCCCACCTCAAACACAATGCCACCTGCACCATTGGAGTGCGCCCAGTTCCTACTGAACTCATCAGCCGATATGGCATTGTCAAACCCGCATCCAACCAAGATCTTGAAGCCGAAAGTTTTGCCATTGATGACGTGGTTGAAAAACCAGCCACCCAAGATGCGCCCAGCAATATGGCCATCAGCGCACGGTATATCTTTGGCCCAGAAATTTTCGCTGAAATTCGAAAATTGCAACCCACCACAGACGGCGAACTCGGTATTACCGATGCCATTCGTGGCCTTATCCAATCTGGCCACACAGTCCGGTGCGTTCCTCTTGGTAAAGATGAAATACGCTATGACATCGGCAATCACGAAAGTTATTACAAAGCATTTATCGACTTTGCCCTGCAAGACCCCGATTGCGGCGAAGCCATTCGCGCCTATTTAAAAACCTTATAAAAGGGTAACCCTATGCCTCAAACAGGAACATTAACCGCAGCAACTTGGCAAATGAATCTAACCCAAAAAAATGAATCCCTCTTAGCACGCCTCGCCGAAATCTATGGCAATGACCCAGAGATCCTTCAATCGCGTCTCCCGCTCTATCAACAGGCACTCGACACTTTTATTAAAGCCTATGGCGCAGACCAAGAAATAATCATCTCCCGGGCACCCGGTCGTATCAATCTCTTAGGCAACCACATCGAACACCGGGGTGGCTATGTCAATTACGTTGCCGTCAATCGAGAAACACTGCTTGTCGCGTCTGCCCGTGATGATGACCGCGTGGTGATACACAATGCCAACCCCGACCGTTTCACAGCGCGCGAATTCTCTATCAGCGACCTTCTCCCGTCTGCGAAACGGGGCGATTGGCTCGCCTATATCGAGACCGTAAATCTCACCTCCCACGACTGGGAAAATTATATTCGCGCGGCCATTCTACACCTGCAAGACCACTTCGCCGATACCCCCCTCAAAGGTCTCAACATTGCAATAGCAGGTGACATTCCCATCGCAGCCGGTCTAAGTTCGTCTTCTTCTTTGGTCGTTTCAAGTCTCGAAGCAGCACTTTATTTTAACAAACTCGACATTCCCCACCTCGAAAAAGCCGAATTCTGTGGTCGGGCAGAATGGTACGCAGGCACGCGCGGTGGTGCAGGTGATCATGCCGCCATGCTCTATGCCCAGCAACAAACCATTGTCCATCTGCAATTCTTCCCTCTTAAAACCGAACCCGTTGCCCTACCTGCGGGCTATCGTGTCGTTGCATGCAATTCCTTTGTTGAGCATGCCCCACCAGGTATTTTTAACGAACGCATCGCAACATACGAAATAGGGCTCATGCTGATTAAGAAACACTTTCCCCAATACACCAGCAAACTCACACACTTACGCGACCTCGATGCCAGTAGCCTGGGCATCGACACAGCCAGCATCTATCACATGCTCAAAACGCTGCCCGAACGCATGACCCGTGACGAAATTCTAAATGCACTGCCCGAACACACCGCCCGACTCAACACGTTGTTTGCGCCACATTCAGACCCAAAAGAAGGATATCGGATACGCCAAGTCGTGCTCTTTGGTTTGGCCGAATGTGCCCGAGGCGCACAGTGTAAAGACTTGCTCGAATCAGGCAACATCAGTGGATTTGGCGAATTAAAGTACCTCTCCCATGATGGCGACCGCCAATTTAGATATGCACCCGATGGCACAGAAACACAGGTCGAAAATCGCACAACAGACGCAGACCTCGATCGCCTCATCACCGACTTAGAAAGCGGCGATCATACCCGCATCCAAAACGCACAGATCCATCGCCAGCCCGGCGGTTACGATTGCTCTTGTGAGGCACTGGACAAACTCGTTGATTTGGCCAGTCGCGTAAAAGGTGTGGTTGGCGCGGGCCTCACAGGCGGCGGTCTGGGTGGTTGTGTGCTCGTCCTCGTCAAAGAAGAAGCCATCAACACACTTGTCGAAACCCTTGAACGAGATTTTTACGCCCCACAAAACTTTAAGAACGGCCTGCTCATCTGTGCGAGCGTGGGTGGCTCTGGCATTGTGTAAAGGTCGCCACGGCTTGACGTATAGGGTACATTAAAAATGTGAACGCACCCTTTCCCAAACAATCCATGAAAGTTATGTCATGCACCGCATCGCCATAGGTGGTCTGTATCAAGAATCCCATTCCTTTTCACCAGCCCCAGCAGATAGGGCACAATTTGAAGCCGGTTACCTGCTTTATGGTGAAGAGATCGTCAAGACATTAACAGGCCTCAACCACGAAATCGGCGGCGCACTCGCCACAGCACAAAATCACAATATTGTTCCTCTGCTCTACGGCGCAACAGGCGCGTCTGGCATGCCCTTACGCCAAGAAATATTCAACACCCTCTGCGCACAAATGTGCCAACGTCTGCAAGATGCCTTACCCGTAGATGGTGTTTTTTTGGCCATGCATGGCGCTATGGTATCCGAACACATCGATGACGCCACAGGTCATGTGTTGGCTCAATTACGCACCATCGTCGGCCCCCAAATTCCCATTGTTGCATCACTCGATCTCCATGCCAATGTCACCAAAAAAATGGCAACCTCAGCCGATGCCCTTGTCGGTTATCACACCGCGCCCCATATCGACCAAAGCAATACTGGGGCACGCGGTATGACCCTCTTACTTAAAATGCTCAACCAAGACGCCTTACCTACAATGGCACACGTGCAAATACCCATGATTCTGCCTCCCGAAAATGGACGTACAACACAAGGCCCCTTCTCAGAAATCATGGACATGGTCAAATCACTCGAACAAAAACCGGGTATTTTAGCCGCATCGGCCTACGCTGTGCAACCCTGGATGGACTTGCCCGAAATGGGGTGCACTGTATTGGTCATCACCCACAACGACCTACCACGCGCCCAACAAGAAGCACAGCATGTGGCCCACGCATTCTGGCAATGCCGCAACGAGTTCACTCAAAACCTTCTGTCTCCAACTGACATCATACAACAAGCTTTAAAAGACCCAAATGGCCCCTACATCATATCCGATTCATCCGACTCACCCAGCTCAGGAGCCCCAGGCGACAGCACCACATTTCTCAAAGCATGCATAGACGCAAACCTCAACGCAACAACACTCATCAATATTCTCGATCCAAATGGAGCCCAACAAGCGCAAAGCGTTGGCATAGGCAACAGCGCCCAATTCACATTGGGCGCCTCTTTGTCAAACCAGTTTTACCAACCCATCACCTTCAAAGCAACGGTCCAGTCCCTGTCAGATGGCAAATTTCGCAACAAAGGCCCCGGCTTTCGCGGTTTTGAATTTAACATGGGGCTCACAGCCGTTCTGGTTCACAAAGGCATTCGCCTCGTCGTCATGAGCCAGCCCGTTATTCAATGGGACCCAGAACTATATCGCAGTCAAGGACTCGATCCAGCAACAGCAAAACTCGTCGGGGTCAAATCACCCGCAGCCTTTCGGGCCGCTTATGAACCCTTTGCGCAAAAGGTTCTTGTATTAGATGCCCCCGGTGTCTGTAGCCCAAATTTAAAGACATTCCCCTGGCAGCGCATCAACCGCCCAGTATATCCACTGGATGAGATAGCGGAACAGGGCTTATCTCTGGGCGCAAAGCCTTTCAGCGCCCGATAGCTGAAGGGATCAAGCTGCTCAACGACATTCAAGACGTTTATCTAAGCACCGATGTTACCATTGCATAAGCTTCAGTGACAAACAAAAAAGGGCTTATGGAGTTTTTCCATAAGCCCTTTTTGTTTTGTAAACAAAAACAATTCTCGTTATTTTTTCTTAGGGTCCGGCATATATTTCTTAATACGATCAGCAATAATATCTGCCGTATAGGGTTTGATCACATAATCATTGGCACCCGCTTGTACAGATTCAATAACGGTTTCACTGTCGGTCAAAGAGGTCAACATCACCACCGGAATATCCATCAACAGTTTGTCTTCTCGAATCCGCTTTAAAGCTTCAAGCCCATTCATGCCGGGCATCACAACGTCCAACAAAATCATGCCGGGTGGGTCTTTTCTCGCTAATTCAAGGGCCTCATGCCCATTGGTTGCCTCAATTGGAATACACCCTAACTTTTTAATAACAAAACAAAGCGCACGCCGGCTGGCAATAGAGTCTTCGGCAACCAAAACTTTCTTTGTTGAGCGCTGTTTACTTCGTGGCACATTTACGACCAACAACGAACCACCACATTCGCCACAGAACTTGCCTTGCTGGTCTTCGGCCTGACAAGCTGGGCAAATCACATGAAACTGCGCCTCATTTGCCGCTCCACCCGTTCCGGCACCAGACCCACCCATATCAATGCCAAAAGAAGTACCAATCCCCTTGGCCAGGTCGGGCACCTTTCCTAAAATCTGATCCAGCGTTTTAGGCCCAAACCCAAAAAATTCCTTCCCGCGATCATCCAATCTCCCACGCAAATGCTCATCTTCGGGGTCTTCTAGAAACTCCGCCATCAAACCCGACAAATTCACAATCTGAACAATCGCCTTTGTGCCTTCTGGGATGGATTCATTCAACTCTGAAAAATGATGGTGGCGAATCACTTCTGCCATCAATTGCGGCATCTGCCACTTCAAACAGACCTCAGCCCCCAGTTGGGCATGATCCCCCCCCCAAGAGTCGCGCTCCGCAACAACCAAAGGGATGTGCTGCCCTTTGGAAATCCCCAATGCCGTGCCATATTCAAGGGGCTGATGGCGTACTAAAAATAAGATGCCGACGTCTTGCAATAAAGCCGCAGAAAAAACATCGGCGGGTTGATCGCCAGGTATGCGAGAGGCGATCACACCAGCAGAAACGCCAGCTAAGATCGAATGTTGCCAAAATCGACCATAGTCAAACCCGTGTTCTTTTTTTGCCGGAAAAATGCCCAAGGCAGAGATACCAACGGCAAGATTACAAACCTTTCGGTACCCCAACAAAGAAATAGCATCTGTAATGCGCGTAATAGGCCCCGACACACCATAAAAGGGCGCATTGACCATCGTCAGCATGCGCCCCAGCAGCCTGTTATCTGATTCAATTTTGTTGGCAATCTCCTTAACCGGCGCACTTAAATCTGTCGTCAGTCGAGCGATTTGCGTTGCCGTTGGTGGCAGCATCGGAAAATCTTCTGCCGCATCCACTATTGCCTTTAGAGCTTCTTTTGTCATGGCATATCCGTGAGTCAAAATCGTTTGTGCATTCCACAACCGCAAATATTAAATCATTTTTTCACCATCAAAAATCAACTTGCCGTTTTCGTAGACACACCCAGCAGCCTCGTCCAATTCATATTTCATCAACTGCCCCATTGACATATGATCGAACGCTTCTTTGAGGGTGTCATATTTTTCGATCAACTTTTCAATTGGCCCCTCAAATTCATAGCTTTTTTTCTTGGGTCGATCGCGCTCTCTACGCGCACTTTCTTCTCTACTTATAATCGGCAGCCGTTCGGCTGCAGGGCCCAATCGGCTGGCATATTCTTGCTGGCGACGAAATTTGTCGTGCCGTTTTTCAACTTCATCTTTAGATGCCTCTTCAGCCTGATGCCCTAAAATTTCTTCTGCCTTTTCAACCCACTTTTCTTGCTCCCGATCTTGCACATCATCACGTCCAACTTTACGCATAATATCTCGTAGCGAATCACTCATCGCAACAACCTCCAGCACATTGAAAAACGAGTACTTAGTATGTCCATAACAGCCCAAAAAATAAACCCCACACACCCTTTTGTCAACGGGTAAATCAATCCTCAACAGACAAGTGTTGACGCAAAAGCCGCTGCCAATTACTTTATAAAGCACTGAACAACTTAAACTTGCAAACAACAAAGGATGCTTATGTCTCAGTTTGACCGTCTCGTTGACATCATGAAACGCTTGCGGGGCCCCAATGGGTGTCCTTGGGATAAAGAACAAACACCCGAAACACTCAAACCCTACCTCATTGAAGAAGCCTATGAAGTCATTGATGCGATAGACAACAAAGGGGACTCCGATATTGCAGAGGAATTGGGTGATGTGCTTTTGCAAGTGGTCTTTCATGCCCAAATCGCAACGGAAGAAAACCGATTTACCATCGAAGATGTAGCCCAAGCAATTTCCGACAAACTGGTCAGACGGCATCCCCACGTATTTGGTGATGTGAAGGTAGAAACTTCAGATCAGGTGGTTCAAAACTGGGAGCGCATCAAATTGCAGGAAAAAGAGCACCAAAAGGAGGAGGAATCTGTCTTATCAGGAGTCCCTCGGCATTTGCCGGCCCTATTGAGAGCCTTGCAAATGCAAAAAAAAGCTGGGCGTGTTGGCTTTGATTGGGAAAAAACCGAAGAAGTGGTTCAAAAAGTAGAGGAAGAATTACAAGAATTGCAGAATGCTCAGACTCAAGAGGAGAAACAAGAAGAATTCGGTGACGTACTCTTTTCGCTGGTCAATTTGGCACGTTTTCTCAAAATCGACCCAGAAGAAGCCCTAACCCAAACCATAGC
>JBLHJX010000062.1:0-22507 GCA_047619225.1 Candidatus Latescibacterota bacterium | reverse complement strand
AGGTGGGTGTGTATCAAGCCCGTTGCGAGTGCTGTAAATTTTACCAAGCAGCGATCCCCGGAGTTCCTCAAGGAGGTCATTATACTTTTGCAGTGCGTGAAGCGGTAGCCAATAGCGTGATCCGCGATCGAATGCCCTACCGCTTGGTCATAGAGAAAATGTTGGAAGATCACTGTTTGGATTTGTCGTTGGGCTATGTGCATAGCTGTTTTCTCTGGGCACACGAACAGATTGATATGGAAGCGCATTGGCAGTTCGTTTTGAGCAATTTTTCAGGTGTCTTATGCATTGACGAGGTTCACGATAGTGGTCGCACAATTTTATTTGCCACGGATCCATTGAATGATTTTACAGTATCCTTCAAGGTGGTCGAAAAGAATGACCAGACCAATATGGATGCGTTTTTACAAAACCTCAAAGATCGTGGGATAGAAGTCATTGTTGCCATTACGGATGGATCACCGCTCTATAAAAACTGTTTGCAAAGTTGGTGGCAAGACAGCCAACATCAATTGTGCATTTTTCACGTCTTCAAAGAAGTGAACAAATTGGTCTTGGATGGGGTTCGCGCCATTAAGAACCAGATCAAACGGCAAGGTAATAAAGGACGCAAAAGGCGTCCAGGACGTCCCACCAAGAAAGCACAACGACAAGATAAAAAAGAAATGACCAAAAAAGAACAGGCAACTTTCATTTGGGAACATCAATATCTGATCGTGAAAAAACCGGAAAACCTAACCGATCAAGACAAACAGAATCTAACGTTGTTGCTTGAAATCGCGCCACAATTGAAACTATTGCGTTTATTCAATCACCAGTTTTATCGCCTTTTTGAGAAAGGTATTTCTAAACAAACGGCAAGACTGCGGCGCACTTTGATGGTCAACAATCTTGAGTATCAAGCCAATCCAGTTTTGGAAAAAGCATTGAAAAAACTCAAAAAAGAAGCGTTTGAAAAAATGATCACTTTCTTAGAATGGGATAATGTGGATTGCACAAATAACCATGTCGAGCGAAACAATCGTTATTTTCGTATGATGCAAAAAACACGATACAAACGACGCAAAATACATACCATTGAAAAAGCCATTGAACTCAGATTATTTAACACAATGGTGAAACACTTTTTGTATCAACATACAGACTATATTCACCCTATCCACATTCCACACAATGATAATATCGATCACAAATTAGCTGCATAGCAGAATTTCTAATGAACAGTGTCTATTTCATGGTGTCTTTTGCATGTGTTTTGGCTTTTTTGCATTATACGCACGAATAAGATATTTGGCTGCATCCAGGTTTGGTCTCGCTGGGATGCTGAAACTGTGTGCAAGGAGATAGGTATGAAGTACCGATGGGCATTTTTTATGGTTTTTTTTGCATGGGTCTTGGCCCCTTTTGCATTGTACGCCCAAAATATAGAACTCACACAAGCTGAAAAAGAGTGGTTGGTTGCGCATCCGACGATTCGGATGGTGCCTGACCCCAATTATCCACCGTTTGAATATTACGATGGGGATGGCAAACATCGGGGTATTGCGGCCGATTATCTCGATCTGGCACTACAAAATATTGGTCTTACAGTGAATTTTGTGCGCGTAGATACCTGGGCTGATGCACTTGATCGGTTGAAAACACACGCAGCAGATTTTGTCGTTGTTGCTGCTGAAACGCAAGAACGTAAAGAATATCTCACGTTTACAAAACCCTACTTGGAAATACCTACTGTACTGATTGTTCGAGAGGATGCCAATACGCAGAGCATGCGTGATCTTGAAGGCAAAAGTGTTGCAGTGATGAAAGGTTTTGCTGCCAATGAATTTCTTCAGAAAAGTTACCCCAACATCGAATTAAAAGAAGTCACAGACTATTTTAGTGGGTTGACCCAAGTATCATTTGGAACACTCGATGGCATTGTGCTTAACATGGCGACTGCCAGCCATGAAATTAGCAAGACAAATATTGTTAATCTGCGCATTTCAGGCGATGCAGGATATGTTTATAAATACAGCTTTGCCGTGCGCAAAGACTGGCCGCAACTGCGAGATATTTTGCAAAAAGGACTGGACAAGATCACGCCAGAACAAAAGGAAGCGATTCGTCAAAAATGGATCCATATCAAAGCAACAGATGATAAACAAACCATAGAACTCACCGAGTCTGAAAAAGCCTGGATTGCAGCACATCCACAGATTCGCGTGGGTGTAGATGACGGTTGGTATCCCATTGAATTTATTGAAGACGGTACGCACAAGGGTATTTCTGCAGACTATATGGCGTTGCTCAATCAATATTTGGGCCTGAATATGAAAGCAGTGATTGGTCCAACTTGGAATGAAATCATTGAAGGCGCAAAGACCGGAGCTATGGATGTTTTAATCTGTGTGCGCAAAACACCAGAAAGAGAGCAGTATCTCAATTTTACGAAACACTATTTTGAAATTCCAATGAGTGTTTTTATGCAGATGGATGCTCCTCGTATTTCTGGTTTGCAAGCTCTTAATGGTCAAAAAGTTGCCGTGATTGAAAACTATGCTGAGCACGAGCTCTTAAAGCAAAATCATCCTGAACTGGATCTTGTTGTTGTAAAGAATCCTGAAGAGGGCATTCGGTTGGTGGCGGCAGGGGATGTTTCGGCGTATGTGGGTAATATTATCTCAAGTATGCATGTGGTTCGGGGCAAAGGATTTACCAATGTGAAAGTTGCACGCCACACGCGGTTCAACTATACCCAACGCATTGGGGTGCGCGAAGACTGGCCAGAACTGATTTCGATATTGAACAAAGGCCTGGATGCGATTACGGAAGGGCAGAGAAAAGATATTCATGCACGGTGGGTGAATTTTGAATATGAGGTAGACAATACACAGATTTGGTATACGGTCGGTTGGGTGCTTGGTATTACGGCGTTGGGGCTTGTGTTCATCTTTTTTTGGGTGCAGCAAATACGCAAACGTGAAATACGTTTTCGTGCGGTGCTTGAATCAACACCTGATGGGATATTGATTGTTGGTTCGGATGGAAAAATCACACTGGTGAATGGACCGTTAGAAGAAATGTTTGGGTACAACCGTGAGGATCTTTTGGGGCAATCGATAGAAATGCTTGTGCCTGAACGTTTTCATGGCGGACATAAAGCACAACGTGATGGCTATTTGAATCAACCGCATTCTCGCAGTATGGGAGAAGGACAAGATCTGTATGCGCGGCGTAAAGATGGGTCGGAATTTCCGGTTGAAATCAGCCTGAACCCTATTCGGTCTGGAAATGGTCAGGTTTTGGCTGCTGTGCGTGATGTGACACAGCGTAAAATTGCAGAGCTTGAACTCAAGAAACTTTCAAATGCGGTAGAACAAAACCCCACTGCAATTTTTATTACAGATAACAAAGGGGTAATTGAATATGTCAATGATCGGTTTGTTGAACTGACGGGATTTGCGCCTGAAGAAGTGGTGGGCCAAAATCCGCGTGTATTAAAGTCGGGAAAGATGGATCAGGATTTTTACAAGAATCTTTGGGAAACCATTTTGTCTGGTAAGGTGTGGAACAATGAAATACCGAACAAATCGAAAGATGGTCGAGAGTTTTGGGTAAATGAGTCTATTTCACCGATTACCAATGAACACGGTGAAGTCACGCACTTTGTGGCAATTTTGGAAGATGTGACTGAGCGCCGATTGGAAGAACAAAAATTCCGAACCATTTTTAATGCACCCCAAGATGCGATTTTACTTTTTGATGAAGACGGCATTGTTGATTGTAATGAAGCAACGGCAAAGATGCTGGGGTATGAACATAAAGATCAAGTCATTGGATTAATGCCTTATGATATTTCACCTGAAAAACAACCGGATGGACGATTGTCGATAGAAAAAGGTGTTGAAGAGGTTGGCCTTGCGATTGAAAATGGTGCACATGCATTTGAATGGATGCATCAAAAGGTTGATGGTACCGTTTTTCCCGTGAGTGTTTCTTTAACGGCTGTTGAGCTGGATGGAAAACCGCTTGTATTGGGCCTTTGGCACGATTTAACGGAAAACAAACGCCTTGAAGCACAGGTGAGAGAATCGCAAGAGCAACTGAATTTGGCCATGGAAGCGGCGGAGCTTGGACTTTGGGATTTCCGCCCTCAGACAAGTGAATTACTGATCAATGACCAATGGGCAGAAATGTTGGGACATACAAAAGATGAAATTGCGCCCCATGTAGATGAATGGGCCAATCGGGTACATCCAGATGATATGGATGAGACCTGGGCACTTTACGGTGGGCATGCAGAAGGTAAAACGGAAATTTATCGTTCAGAGCATCGAATGCGCACGAAAGACGGTAGATATAAGTGGATATTGGACATTGGTCGAGCTGTAGAGCGCGATGCCGAGGGCGCACCCACTCGAGTTGTCGGTATTCATATGGACATTCACGAGCAAAAGACATTGCAAACGCAGTTGCAGGATCTGTCGGAAAAATCACAATCACAAGCCAAGCAAGAATCTAACTTGGCTGCACTTGCCGCCAGTTTGCAGGGAAATTTGCCTATTCAAGAACTTGCAGATCGTGCATTGAACACCTTGATAGAATTTCTTGGCGCGCCCGTGGGTGCTTTTTATGTCATGGAAGATGATCATTTGCTTCATCGGCGGGCTGGCCATGCTTTGCCACAGGGTGCAGACCTGGTGACAGCGTTTGGTCCTGGCATTGGCAGTGTGGGGCAAGTGGGCAAAACCCAACGGATGCAGATTACAAAACCCAACAGCGAACATTGGACCGTTGATTTTGGATTTGGTCGCCTTGCACCTGAGCAAGTGATTACCTACCCGTTGCTTTCAAATGAAGAACTGACAGGTGTTGTGGAGTTGTGTTTGTTTGATCCGATAGATGATGAGCAATTACAGTGGTTGGGAAAAGCCACTGAAATTGTTGCCACTGCCTTGCGATTTTCGAAGGAAGCGCATGAACGCGAACGCGCCGAACAAAAACTCAAAGCCCTGTTTGCGGCATTGCCTGTGGGCGTGGTTATGATTGATCCTTTAGGAAATATTGTTGAAGCCAATACGGTTACAGAAGAAATGCTTGGGTTGAGTTCCGATGAACAGAAAATGCGCGCTTTGCAATCTCAAGTTTGGAACATTGTGCGCGGTGATGGGACACCAATGCCAGTAGAAGAATATCCTGCAAGTCGAGCATTAAGTGGCGAAGGGCAGATTAAAAATGTAGAGATGGGGATTCATCGCCCGAAAGGCGATTTGGTTTGGATTAATACGAGTGCAGCACCTATTGACGAAGCTGTTGGCGGTGGGGTGGCGGTGGCGTTTGAGGATATAACTGAACGCAAAAAGATTACTCAGGAATTAGAAGAAGCCAAGCAAGTTGCAGAAGCTGCTTCGCAGTCTAAGGCAGATTTTTTGGCGAATATGAGCCACGAGATTCGGACGCCGATGAATGCAATTATTGGCATGTCGCACCTGGCGCTGAGAACAGACCTTGACACGAAGCAAAAGGATTATGTCAGCAAAATTCATAGTTCGGGTCAGCACTTATTGGGCCTTATTAATGACATTCTTGATTTTTCGAAAATTGAAGCGGGTAAATTGGACATTGAATCGGTTGATTTTGAATTGGATCAAGTACTTGATAATATCGCCAATCTCATTGGTGATAAGGCTTCTGAGAAAGGACTTGAATTGTTGTTTGATATTGATTCTGATTTGCCACCCGCTTTTAAAGGAGATCCTTTACGCATTGGACAGGTGTTGATCAATTATTCGAACAATGCGGTGAAGTTCACCGAAAAAGGTGAGATTGTGATTCGGGTTCGGAAGCTTGAGGATGGGGATGGTGATGTGATGGTCCGTTTTGAAGTCAAGGACACAGGCATTGGGTTGACCCCAGAGCAACAATCCAAACTGTTTCAAGAATTTCAACAGGCCGATGCGTCTACGACACGAAAGTATGGTGGTACGGGTTTGGGGCTGGCGATTTCAAAAAAACTCGCCAACCTCATGGATGGTGATGTGGGTGTTGAAAGTGAACCTGGGCAAGGGAGCACGTTCTATTTTACAGCGCGGTTGGGTATTGGAGAAAAGAAATCACGAAACCTTTTGCCCACACACGATTTGCGCAGCCGGCGTGTTTTGGTTGTAGATGACAATGCACTGGCGCGTCAGATTTTGTCTGAGATGCTTGCCAGCATGACATTTCGGGTGGATGAATCTCCCTCGGGAGAAGATGCATTGATAGCGATTTCAGGTGCAGATACATCTGATGATCCTTATGAAATTGTCTTTTTAGATTTTCAAATGCCGCCTGGTATGACAGGCATTGAAACTGCGAAACAGATGAAAGAACTTTCGTTAAGGGTACTCCCTCATGCCATTATGGTAACGGCTTATGGGCGTGAAGATATTATGAATGAGGCGTTGGCTGTTGGGATAGAGTTGTCGTTGATTAAACCTGTGAATCCATCGCTTCTTTTTGATGCAGCAATTCGTGTATTGGGTGGTGAGACAGAAAATAAATCGGCTCCTGTACACGAAGAAATAACAGCAAGTGAATTGGCGCCTATTCGAGGTGCCCTGGTGTTGTTGGCAGAAGACAATGAGTTAAATCAACAGGTTGCTATTGAATTGCTCACACAAGGTGGGTTGGTTGTTGATTTGGCAGAGAATGGAAAAATTGCCCTTCAAAAAGTACAAGAGAAAAAATATGATGTGGTGTTGATGGATATGCAGATGCCAGAAATGGATGGTGAAACGGCTACGCGTGAAATTCGGAAATTGGACGGATTTCAAGATCTGCCCATTTTGGCGATGACGGCCAATGCAATGGAAGGGGATCGGGAAAAATGTAAACAAGCTGGTATGAACGATCATATTGCCAAGCCAATAGATCCTGATAATATGTTTCGCAAACTTTTGCATTGGATTCCACCGCGTAGAGACGAACAACAGGTAGAAGTGAAAAGCGAACCTGTAGCAACGGCGCAACAAACAACGGCGAAACCAGAGGCAGATGTTGACCCCTTGTTGTCTGTTGAAGGGCTTGATATCAAATCGGGTTTGCGCAATGTGGCGAACAATCGGCCGTTTTATGAACGGTTGTTACAGCAATTTATTACAGGAATTGAAGCAAAAACGATTCTGACAATTCAAGAACAGCTTGCATCGGATGACCAAGCTGGGGCCGAACGCGCGGCGCATTCGTTGAAGGGTGTGGCGGGTACACTTGGTGCAACAGAATTACAACGTCGTACACAATTGCTGGAGTCGGCCATTCATAAAGGTGATGATATAGATGTTTTTCTTGACTCGGTGAGTGAAGAATTGGTGCGATTGATTGCGGCGTTGCAGGTTGTTTATCCGCAAGAAGATTTGGTGGCAGATGTTCAGGAATCGGATGGTGTTGTACTTTCGGATGATTTGGCAACGGAATTAAAAGCTGCATTGGAAAAACAAAAATTGATTTGGGCAGAACTTGCGCAAACACTGAGTATCAATGATATAGAAGCGTTTGCAGGACAAATACAAAAACTGGGTCAGCAATTTGAATATGCTCCGTTGGTGCAATGGAGTGAAAAACTTGCTGAGGAAGCTTCGATGTTTGATTTGGACAATATGGAAAAAACACTTTCAGCGTTTCCCGGGTTTATAGAGCAATTATAAGACATGGATCGAGCTCGAATTTTGACAAGAAGGCAACAATTATGAATGGATCAAAAGTTAAATTTTATCGCAGCCTTGGTGGCAAGGCGCTGCTTTTTTCCGTTGTGCCGACGGTGAGCATTTTGTTTGGCATTATCATCTATACAGCCCTGAGTATGTCGGATGAAATGCGAAAAGAGAACGAAAGTTTGTTGCAAAATTTATCTGAAAAAGTGGCACTGGAAATAGAGCGAAGCAATTCACATGCGGTTACGGTTGCACAAGTTATGGTCTATGCTCAGGAAAGTGGTGGGTTGTTTGGCAAGCGTGCCGAGTCTACGGAATATGCACGTCGTGTACTTGAGGAATCGCCAGAATTTACGGGTGCTTATTTTGGTTATGAGCCCAATATGGATCAGAATGATGCGGCGTTCTTAAAATCGAATGATGGGCAAAAATTGGCGAAAGCAATGGATGATAAAGGCCGCTTTTTGCCTTATTGGTATCGAGATCAAAATAATGAAATGAAGCTCTTGTTGACGCCATTGATTGATATGGAAACGAGCCTGTATTATCAGGGGGCTAAAGATCTGTTTCATAAGTCGAGTGGTGCAAGGCCCATGGTTACAGAGCCTTATGTATATGAAGGCAAAATGATTGTGGAGCAAACGTATCCTATTGTGTTGGATAAAAAATTTCATGGCATCGCAGGGATAGATCGTTCTTTGAGTAAAATTACCGATTTTATTGAAGAGATCAAATTAAGAGAAGATGTGGACATTTTTTTGGTCAGTCGATTGGAGAAATTTATTGCTGTTACGACTGAGCAACAAGCCGATCTGATCACAAAGGTTGTGATAGAAACAAATTATGGTGAGGTATTTAAGTCACTGCTGGAAAGCAAAGATCCCTCTATTAAGTTGGACCCAGACCCTATTGACGGGAGCCGATATTATTTTGCTTCTGCACCCATTCCAACAGGTTCTTGGACGGTGGTGTTGCGCAAATCGGAAAGCAGTATTGTGGCACCCATTCGAAAAAATGTGGTCAACAATTTGATCATTGCTTCTTTGGGCGTGATCTTGGTGATCGGGTTGTCTGTTTGGACATCACGATCTATTACACTGCGTGTACAAAGTGCCGTCACGGCAGCGGATACGGTTGCGGCAGGTAATTTGACAGCAGACTTGTCTTTGCTTCAAGATGTGGGCCAAGATGAAATTGGCCAGTTGACAAATGCGTTGGGTAAGATGGTTGAATCCCTTAAATATAAGATGCAGATCATCGACAACATATCTGTTGGTAATTATTCTTTGCAGGCGCATCCTGAAACGGAAGAAGATATATTGGGTTATGCGCTGGAAAATATGGCGGAAAATCTCAAGAACGTTGTGACGCATGCGGGGTTGATTGCTGAGGGAAATTATGAACAAACCTTAACGCCACGATCTGAACATGATGAGTTGACCATTTCGCTCAACCGAATGACACAGGCACTTTCTGGAGTACACAATACACTGGAGCAACGTGTTGCAGATCGAACGACAGAGCTTGAGAAGTATGCAGAAGAACTGGAATCACAAACGGCAGAGCTTCAACGGCTCAATGAAGTTTCACAACAGAGCGAACAAAGGGTTAAAGATCGAACGGCAGAGCTTGAGAAGTATGCAGCAGAATTGGAATTACAAACGGCAGAACTTCAACGGCTTAATAAGACCACAGAAATCAAAACCATTGAAGAATCCAGCCTTGGAGCTTTGGCATCTCGCATGCAGGATAAACGAACCGTAGGCGATGTTGCTGAAAATGCGCTTCGTGCAATGGTCGATTACCTCCATGTACCTGCGGGTGCGCTTTATGTATTGGAAGAAGATGGCAGATTGTATCGGCGTGCGACTCAGGCTTTTCCACCCGAAGCAGAGTTGCGCGATGGATTTGCTATGGGAGAAGGAACACTGGGTGAAGTGGCACAATCTAAACGTATGGCCACGTTTGCACCTCCTGCGGGAGCATATCCTATCAATTTTGGTTTTGGAAAGGCCACACCCAAGCAAGTGGTTGTTTATCCTATGGTGGCCGATGATGTGTTGATTGGTGTGGTTGAGATTTGTTTGTTTGATGAACTGAAAGAACAACAATCCGTTTGGCTTTCTAAGGCGACACGGATTGCTGCTACTGCGCTTCGATTTGCACAGCAAAGCTATGAACGCGAGTTGGCAGAAGAGCGTGTGCGTCTCATTTTGGAATCGAGCGGTGAAGGGTTGTTTGGCTTGGATGCCGAAGGGCGTGCAACGTTCGTAAATCCTGTGGCATGTGACCTGCTTGGGTACAACCCCGAAGAATTGCTTGGTCAGCCAACGCACGCACTGATACACCACTCACATGCTGATGGTACAAACTATCCATCTGAAGGTTGTCCTATGCGTGCGGCTTTTACAACGGGTGTTGTTACGCAAATAGATAATGAAGTATTGTGGCATAAAGATGGCCATGCCATTCCTGTTGAATATTCTGCTACGCCCATTCTCAAGGATGATGAGATTGTGGGTGCTGTTATTAGCTTTCGAGATATTACCCAACGCAAAGCGGCAGAAGTGGCTATGCAAGAAGCCAAAGATGCAGCCGAAGCGGCTTCTCAGGCAAAGGCAGATTTTTTGGCCAATATGTCTCACGAAATTCGCACGCCAATGAATGCTATTATTGGCATGGCACATTTGGCACTGCGAACAGAGTTGGACCCCAAGCAAAAAGATTATGTGCGAAAGATTCAAAGCTCAGGACAACATCTGTTGGGCATTATTAATGATGTGCTCGATTTTTCGAAGATAGAAGCAGGTAAGCTGGATATTGAATCGATTGATTTTGATTTTAATCAGGTGTTGGATAATGTGACGAACTTGATTGGTGAGAAGGCCACCACAAAGGGTTTGGAACTCATCTTTGATATTGACTCGGAATTGCCGTCAGCCTTTAAGGGTGACCCATTGCGTATTGGGCAGGTGTTAATCAATTATTCGAACAATGCTGTTAAATTTACAGAAGAAGGACAAATCGTTATTCGTACAAAAAAAATCGACACAATTGGCGAGGACCTCTTCGTTCGATTTGAAGTGCAAGATACGGGTATCGGTCTGACACCTGAACAACAGGCCAAACTTTTTCAGGAATTTCAACAGGCCGATAGCTCTACGACGCGAAAACATGGTGGCACAGGACTTGGATTGGCCATTTCTAAAAAATTGGCCCTGCTCATGGGTGGAGATGTGGGTGTTGATAGTGAACCTGGCAAAGGCAGTATCTTTTGGTTCACTGCGCGCTTGGGTGTTGGCACCATACGAAAGCGCGAGTTACTTCCACAACCTGATTTGCGCAATCGGCGCGTGTTGGTTGTGGATGACAATGATTATGTGTGTGAAATTTCTTCTGAAATGCTCACAGATATGACCTTTCGTGTGGATACGGCGTTGAGTGGTGAATCTGCTTTGTCTGCGATTTCTGAAGCCAGTGAGCTTAAGGATCCTTATGAAATTGTCTTTTTAGATTTTCATATGCCGCCCGGAATCAATGGTATTGAGACTGCGCGTCGCATTGCCAAAATGCCATTAAATATACAGCCTCATCTTGTGATGGTGACATCGTATGGTCGTGAGGAAGTTTTTCAACAGGCAGAAGAGGTTGGCATTGAGATGACTTTGGTTAAACCGGTCAATCCATCTATTCTGTTTGATACGGCAATTCAAGCACTTGGTGGTGTGTTGGAAGACGGTGGTGGACATGACCGACTGAGAGAAGGAGAGGTACAAGATCTGTCAGGGATTCTGGGCGCTCAGGTGTTGTTGGCCGAAGACAATGAGTTGAATCAACAAGTGGCTACGGAATTGCTGACACAAGGTGGGCTGATTGTTGATTTGGCAGAAAATGGGCAGATTGCGCTTTTGAAAGTACAAGAGAAAAAATATGATGTGGTATTGATGGATATGCAGATGCCAGAAATGGATGGTGAAACGGCCACGCGGGAAATTCGGAAATTGGATGGGTTTAAAGATTTACCCATTTTGGCGATGACGGCCAATGCCATGGAAGCGGATCGGGAAAAGTGTATTCAGGCAGGTATGAACGATCATATTGCCAAACCGATAGATCCTGACGCGTTGATGGCTAAGCTTTTGCACTGGATTCCTTCATGCACACAAGAGCAACGGCAAGAGATCGAAGGGGTTACAGAAGCAGAACGTCCAATTGAGGTTGTACCATCTGTTGCACCTGTTGATTCTGGAACAAATGCGGACCCTTGGACCCAAATAGCAGAACTTGATACAAAAGTGGGTTTGCGCAATGTGGCGAATAATCGTGCATTTTATGAACGGTTGCTTAAACAGTTTATTTCGGGTTCTGAATCGCAGACGGTAGAGACTGTGCGTGATCAGATGGCACAAGGTGATCAGGTATCGGCTGAACGTACGGCACATTCGCTAAAAGGTGTGGCGGGCACGCTTGGTGCAACGGAATTACAAAACAGTGCCCAGCTACTTGAGTCGGCCATTCATGGGGGCGATGATATTGAAGCGCCCCTTATGTTGGTTGATGCAGCCCTTGCCCAATTGATTGCGTCACTCAAGATCGTATATCCTAAAGAAGCGGAATCGAGTACCGAGGTTGGCGACGCTCAGAAATTGGTCAATGCAGCAGAACTTTCTTCTGAATTGGTTGCTGAGCTTGAAAAGCAAAGGGTTGTTTGGGAAACGCTTTGTGATACGTTGTCGATTAACGAGATAGAGGAATTTGCAGATCGCATCAAAGAATTGGGACAGCAACATGACCAGGCATCATTAGTTGCGTGGAGTGAAAAACTCTCAGAACAGGCATCGATGTTTGATCTTGATAAGATGCAGGAAACTTTAACAGAATTCGACACCTTTTTTGAAAGCTCAAAAACGTGATGTTTTTAACTGTTGGTTGAGATCTGAACCCTATGCATTTACCTATCCTTTTTTCTCGTAAGTTGTGGCTGATCTGTGCGGTGATCGGTTTGTCAGCACCTGTTGGGGCTGCGCAACCCTATCAGCCCATTGAATCGGACCCCTTTTTTGAACCTTGGCGGTTTCGTTCATTTCCTGAACTGGAGGGCCGGGGTGCCCGATGTATGGTAGAAGATTGGCACGGAGATATGTGGTTTGGTGCGGCAGGTAGGGTTATCCGGTTTGATGGGGTAAAGTGGACTTTTTATCGTGTGGAAGACGGTTTATTGCCGGGTGCTATTTTGAGCATATCTGCAACATCTCAAGGTGATATCTATGCAGGAAGCACCCAGGGTCTGAGTCGTTTTTCAAAGGGTGTTTGGCGAACAGTTTTGGGTGGGGACAAGGGTTTGCCTGTTCGTATTCACAGCCTTGTTGTTGATGCACAAGATGTTGTTTGGGCAGGGTCTTATTACGGTATTTTTCGCATCGACAAGGATGATGTGGTGCTTTATACAACATCTGAATTGGAAAAGAACTTTCGTCGTCTTGCGCCTCATATCCAAACACAGCAACTTCCGGCTTCGGCATTGCTCCGTACATCTGGAAATCGCGCGGGTGCGTTATTGTCTGGTGGATTAGAGAATCAAGTTTTTCTCGATCGACCACCTGTGGTGATCCAATCGACCATTCCCAATGGCGTTGCCGATCGCGCAGGGTTGCGTCCTGGTGATCGGCTTATGAATGTCAAAGGGCGGGATTTTCTCCAAGATATTGAGGACGAGACGATTCTTCAGGTTCTGAGGCCTGGGCGTGAGCAGGTTTTTGATGTGCGAATAGAGCCCGAGGAAGCATCGGGTACCTTTTCCAGTTTTTCGGTTTTTAGCTTGACATTGGCTCACGATGGGTCACTTTGGGTAGGATTGGACACAGGCGAAATTGCACACCTCGTTTTTGAGGCCAAACAGATTCGTTCAGCTCGGCTGTATACAGATCAAGCGGGTTTCCAACCCGCGATATCCCCTCGAATGTTGGCACGTAAAAATGGTGAATTGTGGGTGATAAGTGAGGCGCACAGTACGGGTGTACTTGTATTTGACAGTACAGCCTGGCGTGAGATTCGTTTAGATGATTTGGGAGGGACGCATTATCACACAAGCATTTTGGAAACAAAAGATGGGTCTGTGTGTGTGGGTGGATTGCGAACGTTTTCTGTTTTTAAAAATGATAAATGGAAAGTTTATGACGGTGGATCTCTCAATTTGCCGAATGAGCGTCCTCGAATGTTGGAAACGAGCAATGGCGCTTTGTGGTTTCTGGGGCTCGGGAAATTTGGTGTTCGTGTTGATAACCTCACCAATCGTTGGAAAACTTGGGAAGATTTGGCATTTCAAACGGAAACGTTGGATGGCACGTATTGGTTTTTAACACGCGATGGTAAAGCTGTTTCTAAACAGGGTGAGACGTGGCAAGCTTATGGTTTGAACGATGGGATGATGACAGAACCTGTTGGCATGATTTTTCGTGCTCCCAATCAATTGTTTGTTGTGGGTACAGACAATGGGCATGCGGCAACTGCGTGGTTGGATGGGGAACGATGGCGGGTCATACATCATCCCAAATTGGGCTGGGGGGTTGATGCGCGTTGTATTGTTGGGCCCGATGGTACACTTTGGGCGGGCAGCCAATCGGACCTTTATGTAGAGCGCGGGCAGTTGGGTGGCATTTTAAGGTTGCAGCCCGATGCCGATCCTATGTCGGGATGGGAACACCTTAAACCACCTGACGCGCCTCTTGCCGCTTATGGCATTGGCCAGACGCTTGATGGCGCACTTTGGGTTGGTTTTTATGGTGGATTGCGCAAATATGATGGGCAAACGTGGTCTGTTGTTTCACACCCCCATTTGGGAGATTTACCAATTGATGCAATATCTTCTAATGCACAAGGCGATTTGTGGATTGGTACAAGAGCACATGGTCTGTACCATTTGAACAACGGCAGATGGGAACAACACAGTATAGAGCAGGGCTTGTTAGACAATACGGTGCGTTCCGTTCTCTCTCGGAATGGTGGCCCCGTTATTGTATCTACTATCAAGGGTATCAGTGGATTGAGCCAAGGGCAGTGGGCTGGGCATGTTTTCCCCGAATCATTTCGCCCTATAAAGATGCGAGAAACATCAGACGGTTATGTTTGGTTGATTGAATATGGTATTAATTGGCGTGTTCGAGCACGCCATAGAACGGCAAAACAAAAGGATGTGTTTCGCACGATTCGATATCGGCCCGATCGTGAAGCCCCTGTGACATATATTACGACAGGCTTGAAAGATGTATCTTCAGATGGCAATACCTTTATGACCTGGCGCGGTACGGATCAGTGGCGGATAACTCACGAAGAAGATTTGGAATATGCATGGCGGCTAAATGGCGGCGATTGGAGTCGGTTTTCGCATAAAATGGAGAACGTATTCTTGGGTCTGGATTCGGGTGATTATACGTTTGAAGTCAAAGCGCGTGATAAAGGTTTGAATGAGAGCCAAGAGGCTGTGCTTTTATTTTCAGTGGCAAGTCCTATATGGCAACAGTTTTGGTTCCTGGGGTTGATATTTATTTTTATAGGGCTTATTGCTGCACAAACGACGCGTGCTATCCGGCGAGGAAAAAGCCTTGAGGCATCGCATGCTGATTTACAAGAAAAAGAAAAACAGCTTCAAGTCTATGCCGAAAAATTTGAACATGATCTGAAAGACCGCACGCGTGAGCTGCAATGTCTGTATTCGTTATCAACCGTAACAGAGCAACCCAATCTTACTTTTGAAACACTTTTTAAAAACGCTGTGGCTTTGATCCCATCCGGGTGGCAATATGGTGATCGGGCCTGCGCTCGCATTTCATATGAAGATCGCACGTTTACAACGGAAATATTTGATGAAACAGGTTGGAAATTGACATCGCCGATTCCGGTGAGAAATGCGGTAATGGGGCACGTAGACCTGTTCTATTTGGAAGCATTTCCCGAAAGCGATGAAGGGCCTTTCAAAAAAGAAGAACGCGATCTACTCAATGCCATTGCAGAACGTTTGGGGGGTTCAGTTGAAAAATTACAGCGCGAACATGATCTTGATGAACGTATGAAAGAGCTGCGGTGCCTGTATGATGTTTCTGAGATTACAGAGCAACCAGATGTGTCCTTAAAAGAGATATTTCAAGCGGCTGTTGATCGGGTGCCTGCAGGTTGGCAATATCCTGATCGGACTTGTGCTCAAATTCAATATGGTGATCAGCTGTTTCACTCTGATAAATTTCAAGGCACGGAATGGGAATTGGCTGCTCCTATTAAAGATGATGGCAACACGGTAGGCCATATTCGCATTTTTTACCTTTCTTCAATGCCTATTAGGGACTTTGGTCCATTTTTGAAAGAAGAACGAGATTTGCTGGATGCGGTAGCCGACCGTTTGGGGGCTGTGGTTGGAAAACGGCAGGCCGATGCAAAACTGCATGAGTATCAAGAGCATCTTGAGAGCCAAGTTGCGCAAAGAACGGCAGAATTGGGAAAAATGCATCAGGTATCACTGGCACGTGCTGAAGCGGAAGTGAGTTTGGGAAATTTGGCAACACGGTTGCAAGGCAAACGCACCGTAGAAGATGTGAGTGATAGCATACTTTCTGCAGTCGTAGATTTTCTTGGTGCGCCTGTGGGTGCTGTTTATGTGTTGGAAAGCGATGGGTATTTGCGCCGACAGGCCGGCCATGCACTGCCTCCGGGCTCTGATGATATGGATATATTTGCATTGGGCAGTGGCAGTATTGGACAGGTGGCACAGTTGCGGAAGGCATCTTCTTTTAATCCTGGAATGGGTAGTTTTCCCATTGCCTATGGTTTTGGCCAAGCAACAGCTCGCCAGATTATCACCTGTCCGATGATTGCCAGCGATATTTTGGTGGGCGTGATTGAACTATGCTGTGTTGAAAAATTGGATGATCAGCAATGGCAATGGTTAGAAAAAGCGATGGCGCTGTCGGCAACAGCTCTTCGATTTGCAGAAGAAAACCAAGAGCACAGGCAAGCCGAAAAAGCTCTGCAAAATGAATACCAGGAAAACCCACTTTTATCATCTGATAATTGAACGGCTTTGAAAACATTTCAGGCATGATCAGATATTTTGAACTAAACTAAAAGCTGAAAGGCTTGCACTGAAAGCATCAATGTTTGCTACAGATCATAAGGAAAAGTCGCCTAGATACTATTTAGAATCTTCAGGAGAAAGTTAAACTATGAACAGATGGAAACGCACTGCCGTTATTGGTTTTCTGTTTTTGTCATTCGGTTTACCCGAAGCACAAGGGGACGAACTCGACACGTTTTTAGATATGTCGTTTTCCGACCTTCTGAACGTACCTGTGGTCACAGCTTCTAAGCGTTTGCAGACACTGATGGAAGCGCCTTCGGCGATCTCTATTATTACGCGTGATGAGATTCTGCAATCGCCCGCCAACACGATCCCTGAGTTGCTCCAGTATGTGGTTGGAATGGATGGTTATACGAAGACACATACGGATCAAGATGTGGCTGCAAGGGGGCTGGCATATGATGAAACGCCCAAGATGCTCATACTTGTGGACAACCAGCCTATTAACATTGTGGTTTATGGAGGCGTTCAGTGGCCGACCCTCCCGCTGGCAAAATACGATATCGACCGAATAGAAATTGTTCGGGGGCCGTCATCTGCACTGTATGGCGCGGATGCACAGGTGGGTGTTGTGAACATTATCACGCTGGCAGCCAGTGAGCGAAAGAATTCGGCATCTGTCGTCTACGGGGAACGCGGAACTCAAGGTTACGAGATTGGGTTGGCACACAAGCTTGGGGAGGGGCTGGCTGTTGCTGTTAGAGGGGGCTTTGTAAGAACGGAGAAGAAAGGAGATGCCGAGACGGCTGAGGCTGTTTTGGCAGCGCCGAACTATGGCATTAAGGATTGGGCAGATATTTATTCGCTGACTTACCGGTTGGATTACGAGCGTGGCGATGCAAAATTTTCGAGTGAGGGTGGTGTATCCTCAGATGAGGAAGGTTATAACCCCAGTAGTGGAGATCGCAGTATTGACCTCTCAGAGAAACGAACGGTTTATGTAAACAATCAGGCGAAAATTCCGGTGGGTAAAGACGAAGTCGGAATTCGGATCGGATTTAGAGATCTCTGGCAAGAAAACCAAAGATGGGACAATGGAAGCTATGTTTTCAAGTACGAACTCAAAAAAAGCCGTGGCATCGATGCCGATGTTCAGTACACATTGCACACGCTGGCGAACCATGACATTATCTTTGGTGGCAGTGCAAGCCGTTTTCTGGGTAGCCGCGACATCGCCAACACACCGCCCTATATCTATGATGAAGTGGATAATCTGTTGTCTGTGTACGCACAGGATCAAGTTGCCTTTGCCAATCGAAGGGTGCTTCTGACCCTTTCTGGGCGATATGATAAATGGAGCAGTTTCGACGGTGAGTTTACACCCCGTGCGACACTTAATGTGGATCTCTACAAACAGAAGGCCAATTTGCGTCTCATGGCCGGCACGTCTTTTCGCCGTCCCTCATTTGACGAGAGCTACTACTTCGTACGTTTTCCTGGTGGCTGGCTGAAGGGGAGTCAGGTTAGTGCCACGGCAGAGGATGGAAGCCTTGTCAGCGGTGTGGTGCCTAACCTTGAAAAACTCAAGGCGTACGAAGCGGGACTGCGGATCCATCCGAATGAGCGGACATATATCGATATCGAGGCCTTTCGAAACACGATCAAGGATAATCTGGGCGTTGTCGTGTACTACGCGGCTGTTGATGAGCTAAATCTCCTAGTTGCCAATATCGGTGACCGTCTCACGCTGAGTGGTGCAGAAATTGAGGTGAAACATGATTTGTCGAATGGCGCTAGGGCTTTCTTGAACTACACCTACCAGCGGGGTGTGATCAAGAAGACCTCAGCCCCCGAAGAAAAATGGTTGGGTGCGCCCCGAAACAAACTCAGTGGTGGCATCTCGTATTCAGGTCTTGCCACTGCTGATGTTCGTTTTCGATATGTTGGTAAGGTTACTTACCCAGAGGTTGATTTCGACCCTGTGGATGACTATTGGACCGTGGATTTTGCTCTGTCTAAGCAGGTTGGAGAACACGCGCACGTTAAGCTATCCGTTATCAATGCTCTTGATCGGGCTCGGTACGAGTATCCGATCTACACACAGATAAAGCGCAAGCTTTCACTGAATTTACGGTATCAGTTCTAATATGACATATCCCAAGATATTGCGTCACTTAGCTGTTTTTACCGGTGATGCTCAAGGCGAACCAAAAAGTAGGTTTGGACCGTTCAAGATTGCGAATTACACGCGGGTTGTGCGTTGGTTTGTCCTGTTCGTCCTGTGCGTGTTCACCTGGGGGGCAGTGAACTCGAACGCTTCTGCTGCAGACGAGGAGAAACTGAGTGCTCTTAAAGCCGCCTTTGTTTACAATTTTATCAAATATGTTCGGTGGCCTGAGACCACCGAAGGGGATATCATCTACGTAGGTATTTTGGGCGACAATCCTCTGGCGAAGCCGCTTCGAGAGATATCAGAGAAGCGGCAGGTGAGAGGCAAGCGGCTAGAGGTCAAAGTATTTTCCGACGGGAAGGCGATTGAGTCGTGCGAAATTCTTTTCGTCTCGGCAGATCACGTAGCCGAGTTGGATACCTTTCGGGAGCGGTTGGAGGCTTCGCATGTTTTGCTGATCGGTGACACAAAGGGATTGGTCGAAAAGGGTGTTGCCATCAACTTTGTACTTGCAAAGGAGCGGCTGAGGTTTGAAATCAGTCAGGAAGCCCTCAATCGAGCGAAACTTGAGATTGGTGCACAGATGCTGAAGTTGGCCATTTTGGTTGATAAAAAGAAAACCAAGTAAATATTGAACACACTATAGAAATTAGGAATATCAATGAAACGGAAATTTGCGCAAACGGATCGCGCATCTGTCAATCCATCTCATCGCGGCCTTGTGTTTGACTCAAGAAGGGTAATGGGTTCACTGAAATGACAATTCGACGCAAACTGATCACCATACAGTTGGTGACCGCTGCCATCGTTTTGGTTCTGGCAAGCACCGTATTTGTGTGGAGCGATCTGACAACATATCGTGCCTCGCTGGTGAGTCGGTTGGGCGCATACGCTGAATTGATTGGCGATAACACGATCTCCTCGCTGGAGTTTGTAGACCCAGGAGCGGCGGCCGAGATTCTTGCCTCCCTTTCTGTGGCAGAGGGAATCACACACGCCTGCATTTATGATGCGTCGGGCTCGATTTTTGCGACATATTCCCGCGTGCAACAATCGGATGGGGCTTTTCCCGACATCCCCGGTGAAGGTCATGTATTCAGTGAGGACTCATTGGAGCTTTACTTTCCGATACGCAGGGAGGGTGAACTCATCAGCACCGTTTTTGTTCGCTCGAACCTTGAGGCTTTTACTGAGAAGACAGCGGAATTTGCAATCAATGCCGTATTGGTTCTCGTGGTTGGCCTGGGGCTATCGTTCGTGCTCTCTGTGATACTCCAGCGAACGCTGTCAGGCAGAATTGAAGTGCTTTCAGATGCGGCCAGAGAAGTGTCTGAGAGTGGTCGATACGATCGTCGCGTGCCAATTGAGGGAACCGATGAGCTCGGAGTGCTTTCGGCCGGGTTCAATGAGATGCTCTCGCAGATTCAGTTGCGTGATGGGGAACTTCGGGAAGCGAGAGATACGCTGGAAGAGCGGGTGCAAGAAAGAACGGAAGAGCTGGAATCGACGCGGAATGAAGCCTTGTTGTTGGCTCAAGAGGCAGACGCTGCCAACAGATCTAAGAGTGTGTTCTTGGCCAATGTCTCTCACGAGATACGGACGCCTATGAATGCTATTACTGGGTTTGCAGAGATATTGAATGGTCAGATTACTGACCCTCAGCAGAAGCAGTATATTGAAGCTATCAAGACCAGCGGCGATTCGCTTCTTACCTTGTTCGGAAACATCTTGGACTTGTCCAAGATGGAGGCTGGCGATCTCGATCTCAACGGGACCGATGTGGATTTGCTGATGGTATTCACAAACATTGAGAACATTTTTGGACCCAGAGCGACTGCCAAAGGATTGGCATTTCAGTTGAAACTCGATCCGGAACTTCCGCGATCGGTTGCGCTGGATGAGAAACGATTCTTCCAGATACTCCACAACTTGCTCGACAACGCAGTCAAGTTTACAAAATTGGGAAACATATCTGTTGAAGCGAAAACGGTAATCACCCATAACAAAGTGGCCCTATGTATCGACATCAGCGATACCGGCATTGGCATTCCTGAAGATCAGATTGAGAAGGTCTTTGCGCCGTTCACTCAGAGTCAGGATCAAAGTATCAATGAATATGGTGGAACGGGACTTGGGTTGACGCTCACGAAGCGGCTGCTTGATGCCATGGGGGGCCGGGTTTCGGTAACCAGCCAGGTTTATGTAGGTAGCACTTTCCATGTGGTTTTGGACGATGTCAATGTTGTGGATAACACACCTATTGGAGATCAGACATCGCCGACTCCCTCGGATGTGTCTTCTGGAGATTTCGAAGCAGAATCGGCCACACCGACTGAGGTTCTGACCGATGCGATAAGGGCCAGGTTGCCCGATCTACTGGTTGAGATGGCAGGCAGGGAGTCTGATGCAGCAAACCTGGCGGAGACCCTCACGATTAACGACGTGGAGGACTTCGCCGCCTGGCTAAAGGGGCTGGCAGACACCAGCGAGCTGTCGCTTCTTGCACAATGGGCTGACGGGCTGGCCCAACAGACATCTATGTTTGAGATGGAGAACATGGCCGACACGCTCAAATCATACCCGGCCCTCCTGGAGGAGATCCGCTCTTTGATTTAGTGACTGCACAGATTGAATGGGTATTCACAACCGCGTATTTGGGTAGAACAACCTGCCCAACAAGCTTCGATGTTTGATTTGGATCATATGGAAAAAACAAGCTCTGCATTTCCTGGATTTATTGAGAAACTGTCAGTTGTAGGTTTGTCACATTTTTTGAGATAACGGCAACACTTATGAGTGGATCAAAAGTTAAATTCTATCGCAGTTTAGGTGGCAAGGCATTGCTTTTAGCCGTTGTGCCGACGGTGAGCATTTTGTTTGGCATTATTATTTATACTGCGCTGAGTATGTCGGATGAAATGCGGGAAGAGAACGAAAGTTTGTTGCAAAATATATCTGAAAAAGTGGCATTGGAAATTGAGCGAAGCAATTCACATGCGGTTACGGTTGCTCAAATCATGGCCTATGCTCAGGAAAGTGGTGGTTTGTTTGGAAAGCGTGCTGAGTCTACGGAATATGCACGCCGCATACTTGAGGAGTCACCGGAATTTACGGGTGCTTGTTTTGGTTATGAACCCAATATTGATCAGAATGATGCCGTGTTTTTGAAATCGAACGCTGGGCAAAAACTTGCACAAGCATTGGATAAAGAAGGTCGCTTTTTGCCTTATTGGTATCGGGATCAAAACAATGAAACGAAACTCCTGTTGGCGCCATTGATTGATATGGAGACCAGTTTATATTACAAAGGTGTCAAAGATTCGTTTCTTAAATCAGGCAGTGCCTTGCCCATGGTTACTGAGCCTTATATATATGAAGGCAAGATGATTATGGAGCAAGTGTATCCTATTGTGATTGGCAAAAAATTTGTCGGTATTGCAGGAATTGATCGGTCTTTGAGTGATATCACGGATTTTATTAAAGAGATCAAACAACGAGAAGATGTGGATATTTTTTTGGTCAGTCGATTGGGGAAATTTATTGCTGTTACGACTGAGCAACAAGCGGACCTGATCACAAAAGCCGTGATAGAAACAA
>JBLHJX010000061.1:0-22625 GCA_047619225.1 Candidatus Latescibacterota bacterium | reverse complement strand
ATCCTGATCAACAACTGAATAAAGCGGCGCACAATCAAACCGCAACCGCAACACCGAAGAATGAACTTTGGGCGGCGGCTCAAACGACGAGGGGGGCAAATCAAACAATAAATGCGGCACACAATTTATCTGTGTCACAGTGGTCAGCACACCAAAATCTTTGTTACCAGGCTCTGCAGTTATTCGGCGAGCAACTTCTCGTTGCACCATAATGACAGCATGATGTAACACATCACGCGCATCAAGAATCTGACGCATTAATATGCCAGTAATATGATAGGGCAAATTGCCAATTAAAATCGCCCGTGAAAAGCCTGCATCTTTTACCAGTTGCTTCAAATCGGCCAACTGAATATCGCCTTCAATCAGATCAAAGTTTGTGTTCTGTGCATATTGTTTTCGTAGAATACCACAGAGATCTTTGTCTATTTCAATCGCCAATACCCGCGCACCAAGTCGCACCAAATATTCGGTTAATGCACCTCGACCTGGTCCTATTTCAATCACCAAACTATCCGTATCAATCTTGGCTTCGGCCACAATGCGCTGGATAGCCATACTATCAATTAAAAAATGTTGTCCAAGCGATTTTTTAGCCTTCATGCAAAACCCCTAAGATAGTCCAAATAAGGCTATGGCATTGGCAGTTGTTTGCTGACAAAGTTCTTCAAATGACTTATCACTTTGTTCAGCCAAATATTCGGCTATATGCCGCACATAAGCCGGCTCATTGCGTTTGCCACGGTGGGGCACAGGAGCCAAAAACGGGCAATCCGTTTCCAATATCAATCGGTTGGCCGAGATACCAAGAGCAACGGCCAATGCAGCAGAGTTTTTAAAGGTGACAATGCCGCCAAAGCCCAAATGAAAGTTCAAGTCCACTGCCCGACGCGCTTGATCTGCATTCCCGGCAAAACAATGCAGCACCCCACCAGTTGCTTGAGCACCTTCTTCTTCTAAGATATCAAGCACACACGCTTCAGCTGCCCGACTATGAATAATCAAAGGCAACCCCGAAGCCTTTGCCAATTGAATATGTGCCCGAAATGATTTCTCCATAACCTCCAGAGGTGCATAATCCCTGTAAAAGTCCAGCCCTGTTTCACCAACAGCAACCACCTTTTCCTTATTCAATAATTCTGGCAGTTGTGCCAACGCGAGAGCATCAGCCTTTTCCGAATCTGCAGGATGGAACCCCACCGAAGCAAAGATTCCATCCACAGATTCAGACAAAGCAATCGCTTTCCGACTTGTTTCCAAATTTGTGCCCACATCCACAATGCGTGTCACTCCTACATCATGCGCGCGAGTAATTACACCATTGAGATCTGGCTCAAATTTAGGAAAAGACAAATGTGCATGCGTATCAACCAGCATATGTCTATCGCACCTCTGCCCCGTCAGAAATTTCACCTTCAGGAGACAACAGAGTCAAACCACTGCCGTCAGATGCTGCCAATAACATCCCTTGAGATTCAACCCCACGAATTTTCGCGGGCTCCAAGTTGGCCACAATAACGATTTGTTTTCCAACCAAGGTTTCTGTCTCATAATGTTGCGCGATGCCAGCGACCAATTGACGTTTTTCATCCCCCAAACTGATCTGCAATTTCAAAAGCCGATCTGCACCCTCAACCTTTTCCGCAGACTCTATACGAGCCACACGCAATTTCAGTTTTTGAAATTCCTTAAATGAAATCAGGTCTTCTTTGGGTTTTGATTCTTTAGGTTCTGCTTGTGGTTTTTCTTCAGCTTTCTCGGCTATTTCATCAGACACCTTTACCTCCTCAATGCGGGGAAAGACAGGGTCACCGGGTTTGGTTATGCCACCCGACTGCAAGCCCCCCCACTGTTTCAAATCTGAAACACTTACATCTTCAGGCAAGCCCACAGCACCTATTTGGTGCCATATTTCCAAAGCTTTTGCCGGGATAACAGGAAACAAAAGCACAGCCAACTGGCGCGTTGTTTCTAACAAACCATAAATTGTCACTTCCAATTCTGCACGTTTGTTTTCGTCTTTGGCCAAATGCCAGGGTGCTTGCACTTCAACAAACCGATTGGCCTCACGCACCAGTTGCCAAATGGCATCCAGAACAGCATTTGGGTTCAAACCATCAATCGCAAGGACAACCCCATCTAAGGTTTTTTGGCTTTGCGCTTTCAAGTTTGCCAATGCCACATGATTTTTATCCACTTCTGGAATCACACAGTCTAAATAACGATCGGCCATAACCACAGACCGATTGAGCAGATTTCCCAGTTCATTGGCCAATTCGGTGTTATACCGTTGTACAAATGCAACCTCACCAAAGTTGCTGTCTTGCCCCAATGTCATTTCGCGAACCAAAAAATATCGAAATGCATCCACACCATATTTATCAACCAAATCCAATGGTTTGACAGCATTACCCAGCGACTTGCCCATTTTTGTTTCATCAACCAACCAAAACCCATGCCCCATGACAGTCTCAGGCAAAGGAGCGCCTATTGCTTTGAGCATGGTTGGCCAATATACACAGTGCGTGGTCAAAATATCCTTGCCAATCAAATGACAAGATGCTGGCCACCAATGTTCAAAGCGCGCATCATCCGCCAAGTAACCCGGGGCCGTAATGTAGTTAATTAGGGCATCAAACCACACATAACACACATAATCTTCATCAAAGGGCAGCGGAATCCCCCAATTTAATCTTGATTTGGGTCGAGAGATACACAAATCACCCAAGGGCTGGCGCAAAAAACCCAATATTTCATTTTTCCGTTTTTCAGGGCGAATAAAATTGGGATTTTTTTCAATATGCTCGATCAGCCAATCCTGGTATTTGCTCATCCGAAAAAAGTAATTCTTCTCAGTAATTTTCGTAACAGGCCTACCACAGTCAGGACAATTGCCATCTACCAAATCTTTTTCGGTCCAAAACCGCTCGTCGGGAATGCAATACCAGCCCTCATAGTTATCTGCATACATTTCACCCGCATCATAGAGGCGCTGAAGTATTTCGGTGACCACTTTCTTGTGACGATCTTCGGTCGTTCGAATAAAATCATCGTTGGAGATATTCAAGATTTTCCATAAATCTTGAAACCGCAGCACCATCTCATCGGCATGGGTTTGCGGATCCAAATTGCGTTTCTTCGCCGCTTCATCTACCTTCTGCCCATGTTCATCGGTGCCCGTTAAAAACAGCACATCATCACCAGCCAAACGATGATAACGTGCCAATACATCGGCCATAATGGTGGTATAGGCATGGCCAATGTGCGGTTCATCATTCACATAATAAATCGGTGTTGTAATATAAAAGGTTCCCATTTTTTCTCATTTCATCAAACAGCGTATCCTCTTACATGACGCCAAAAGGATACCAAGCCCAATTGTAAGTTAACATTCCGAATATTCATCTCACGCAAAGACTCAAGCTGAGAAACAGTCTCACTCAGGCGCCAAACATCAAAAGCATCTGCCAAGCGTCTCACATCTTGTATTCTCTGTGCGTGAACCACATTTTCTTGCATATCGGCCTGTAACAAGAGCGCATCTCGCAGCCATACTTCGGCATGCTTTAAAACATCAAATACGGCCTGCCTGTCGGAGGCCAATTGTTCAATGGCCGCATATGTGCGTCCATCTGCACCCCAAACCAACGCATCTAAAAATCGAAAAGCGCGATCTTGGGACGCAGCCAAATTACCAACCTCCATTTCCAAGGCACGTCGGTAGTTGCCACCACAAGACAGTGAAACAGCAGTGGCCAACTTATCCTCCATGCCACTGGCCTTCAACGCATCTTGCACCTCTTCAGGCTGCAGCGGAGGAAATTTTAAAAATTGACACCGGGAAAGGATGGTAGGCAATAAAGCCTCAACCTGAGACACAACCAACACCAACAATGATTGGGGCGGTGGTTCTTCCAGTGTTTTTAAAAGTGCGTTGGCAGACTCTGGCCGCATGCGGTCCGCATGCATGATAACGGCAGTTCGCCAAGCACCGTGGTAGGCACCGTAGGCAAACTGCCGCTGTAAACCTCTAATTTGGTCGACGGAAATGGTTGCATGAGCATCGGGCAATGCATACCCATAAGGATCTGCCACAATTTGCCGCAAAGCAACTTGCACAGCGTCCTCTTTAATACGAGACGTAAAGGGAAACAATATCGAAAAATCAGGGTGATTTAGACCTGTTGTTTTTCGACACCCGCCACATTGATCACATGGAAAAGCGCCTGCGGTTTCACAATGCAATACACGTGCTAATGCCAACGCAGCAGCTGCAGCTCCTGTGCCATCAGTCCCACACAACAACAATGCATGTGGAATCCGTTTTTTTTCGACCAGCCCATTCAAAACATAGACTGCGCGTTTTTGTCCAATTACTGTTACCACGTTGCGACCTCTTTGTAATCCCTACATGTTTAAAAAGCCGCTGGAACAGTGCATTCCAACGGCTTTTTAAACATGACATACTGCCCGGAAGATCTGTTTATCCATGCACCTTTCTACGATGTGATACAACAACACCCATAGCCCTTACATCTTTATGTAAGGGCAGGGTCATATACATCATATTGTCAGTGTTGTATCGCATGAAAAACATGTCCTCAAATTACAATCTATATGAGTCAAAGAGATGCGAAAATGATACACGTTATCTCACCATTTGTCAAGTATTTTCACCGTTTTATGACCTGCTCGCAAGTGCCTCAGTAACCCAATCTGACAGCTTGCCTTGCAAGGGTTTTAACATCACCAAGGCATCTTCTTGAGGACGGGCATAATAGTCTTTGCGAATGGCCATCGTTTGAAACCCAAATTGTTTATAAAGTTCAAGAGCGGCAACATTAGACATGCGCACTTCCAAAGAGATCACCTGTGCCAAAGAGTACAAATCAGTACACAGGTTTTCCAAAGTTTGACGACCCAATCCCAAGCGTTGTAGCTTTGGATGAATCGAGAAATCTGCAAGGTGAAACTCTTTGTTTATAAAAAATCCAACCACATATCCAACAAATGCCTCATTCACAGTCACAACACGGCAATATGCATTTTCACGTTTAAGCGCAAACTCAAAATCGCGCCGAGTCCAGGGGTGTGAGAAAACCAATTCCTCAATTTCAACCACAGCCTCCAAATGACAAGCCGCCATGGGTTCAAGCAGGAGCGTGTCCAAATCCACAGTCACGATTCCTTCGCCAAACGGGCCTCGCGTACTTGTTCTGCTTGCGAGGTGCGAAGGTATTGGGGTTCAAATGTGTCTATATCGACGTCATCACCCTGCAATAATTGATATCCACCTAATAAAGCTATCGCACCGGCGTTGGGTCGCCCCAAATGGGTATTTACAAAAGAAGCGTCTGCACCAAGGTGCGCTTTAATGCGTTCATAGTGCACCCACGCACCGTCTCCCAATAACAAGACGGGTCGCGGTAAGGTGCCCAAAACATCTTCTATACCAGCAGCACAATCAGCAAGAGACGACACCGGTTTTCCTTCGAGAAATTCATAGATGCCCGCATATACCTGGTCTCGTCGAGCATCTAACATCGCGCACACAGGGATCCCCTCACAACCTATTGAAAATGCCATCCCCGCCAATGTTGACACGCCTACCAGTGGAACACCAGCCGACATACAAAGCGATTTTGCCGATGCCAGCCCAATTCTCAACCCCGTAAAAGACCCAGGCCCAGAAGCAACGGCAATACCATCCAAATCTCCCACACGTACACCACGATCTGCCAATACACGTTGGATCATTGGAAACAGATGTTCAGAATGATGAATACCCAAATCTAAGGTATATTGCGCGCAAACCGTGTCATCTTCAACAAGCGCGATACCACATATAGGCGTTGATGTTTCAATTCCCAAAACCAACATAATAGATCACCATAAAAATATGCTAAAACAAAGAATTTTGCGCACCACCTTCAGGTAGCGTTTTGCCCAAATGCAAATAGGCCCGCTCTGTGGCTTGCCGGCCACGAGGTGTGCGCACCAAAAACCCCTGTTGAATCAAATAAGGCTCATAAACTTCCTCAAGTGTATCCGTTTCTTCACTCAATGCTGCCGACAAATTATTCAACCCCACAGGCCCACCACCAAATTTGTCAATCAGTGTTTCCAAAAGCCGCCGATCCATTTCATCCAAACCCAGCCAATCCACGCCCAAAAGCTCAAGCGCTTTGACTGCCACATTTTTTGTAATCACACCATCGGCTCGCGTTTGGGCATAATCGCGTGCACGATGCAACTGACGACCCGCAATGCGTGCCGTCCCACGAGATCTCCGGGCAATTTCAGCAGCACCATCATCATCCACATCAATATTCAATATGCCAGCAGCACGGATCACAATGGTCTGCAACTCATCTTCTGTATAAAAATCTAACCTTTCAATAATCCCAAACCGAGACCGCATAGGCGCCGTGAGCAAACCCAATCGCGTTGTGGCCCCCACAAGTGTAAAAGGTTCCAATGGAATCTGATAAGACCGTGCACTGGGGCCGCTGTCAATCATAATATCCAACGTAAAATCTTCCATCGCAGAATATAGATGCTCTTCAACAACACGATTCATGCGATGAATTTCGTCAATCACCAGCACATCTTTTTCATTCAAATTAGTCAAAATACCCGCCAAATCTGCGGGCCGTTCCAAAACAGGCCCTGAGGTAAGTTGCGCCTCCACACCCAATTCATGGGCAATTACAGATGCCAATGTGGTCTTACCCAGCCCAGGAGGGCCATGCAACAACACATGGTCCATCGCATCCCCACGATGTCGTGCCGCTTCAACTGCAATTAGAAGATGTTCCTTAACCTTCTCTTGCCCAGTGAAGTCTTGGAACCGAATCGGACGCAAGCGCTGATCAAATTCAGCATCTCCATCCTGCTGGTTAGGATCGTTTGGTCTGTCTTCCATAATTACATAGCCTTAACAATCAGTCGCCAAACAGCCAGCTATCAGAATCCACAATGGATATAGATCACCCGCTGCTATATACTTCTCAACGCTCTTTTTATAACCTGCTCGATGGTTGCATCATCACCCATATCTTGCAGCACAGTAGCAACCACTTTGCGCGCCTGAACGGGATTCGCCCCCAAACCAGCCAATGCGGCCGTAGCCTCAGCCAATATATCAGGATCAGCCAAACCGATTGCATCAGATCGAAATGCTTCAGGTGCGATAGAATCAATTTTATCACGTATTTCCAAGACCAAACGCTGTGCGAGTTTAGGCCCAACACCTTTAATACGTGTTAACCCTTTAGAATCTTCAGCCGCAACCATTCTTTTAAAATCAGAAATAGGGGTACCCGACAATATCTTCAGAGCCATTGGAGGACCAATACCTGATACACCAATCAACAACTCAAACAAATCTCGTTCAGCCATTGTAGCAAACCCATACAGGGCCATAACATCTTCACGCACATGCAAATGGGTCAAGACCTTCACTGTCCCATCTACAACATCAACATCTTCATAGCTCGAAAGCGGTACCTGAACATGAAACCCCACGCCCCCAATATCAATGATAAAATGCGTAGGGTGCTTTTCGGCCAAACGACCTTCTAAGTAAGCTATCATTTCGTATCATCATCTTTCGTCATAAAATTAAGGGGCGCGATCCAATACGAAACTTAACGACCACGTTTTTGTGGTTGTGCCAATCGCTGTCGTGCTTTCGCATCGATACCCGCTTGCTTCAATTTTTCATCAAAACGATTGGTGCTGCGACTCTCTTTTCTTAAAGCTTCGATTTGGTCTGCTAAATTATTATTTTTTCCACCAAGCCCCACAGCGCCGACCTTCTGGTGTGCATGACAAAGCGCAATAGCCACGCCATCTGTTGCATCAAAAGTGTCGGCCAGAGCACGTTGTCCAAACAGGCGTTGAATCATATATTGCACCTGTTCTTTTGACGCCCCACCCCGTCCAACCACTGCTTTTTTTATTTCTCGAGGCGCATATTCAAAAATGGGCAAGTCTGAATTGGCAAGCGCGGTTAAGATAGCTCCACGGGCTTGGCACAATTTGATCAAAGACTGCGTATTGGCACCATAAAATACCGATTCGACCGCAACCTCATCGGGTGACACGTCAGAGACCAACTCTAAGAGATGGTCATAAATGAATAACAAGCGTTGAGAAAAGGACCGATCTGCTTCTGGACGAATAATACCACACCGCAACAATTTGTTCTTGCGGTTTTCATGTGCAAGAACACCATAACCCGTTACCACACTGCCGGGATCTATGCCCAGAATGATCACAAATGCCACCTTTCAATGGTGCAAAAAAGGAAGGAGCAGGCAACAGGTCGGTGACATCACCGATCAAGAGCAGACTTTAAGGGAGAGTTTTATGGAAGGGGTTAAGCGGTAAAAAGGGCCAAATCTTCATCGCTAATATCAAAATTGGCATACACGCGTTGCACATCATCATTGTCATCGAGCATTTCCATCAATACCAGCAATTGTTGTGCTGTCTTGCCTTCAACTTCCACCGAATTTTGAGGGATTCGGGTCAGTTCAGATCGCTCAATTGTGATACCCGCTTCTTCAACTGCTTTGCGTACCACATCTGTATCTGCTACAGGCGTGAAAATTTCAAACGTATTTTCTTCTTCAACAATATCTTCAGCCCCCATCTCCAAGGCAACCATCATCAAGTCTTCTTCTTCTACGCCTTCTTTGGGTACCACAATCAAACCTTTTTGTTCAAATACCCAGGCAACGGCACCGCTTGCAGCCATACTGCCATTATATTTATTAAAAAGGTGGCGCACTTCAGATACGGTTCGATTCTTATTATCCGTCAATACCTCAACAAACATGGCCACACCCCCTGGGCCATATCCTTCATAAATTGCAGCCTCATAAGATTCGCCATCAAGTTCTCCCATTCCCTTTTTGATGGCACGTTCAATATTGGCAGCTGGCAAATTTACAGATTTCCCAGCCAACACCGCCGATCTCAATCGCGCATTACTCGCTTCGTCCCCACCTCCTTCACGCGCAGCTACAGTAATCTCTCGAATAAGCTTCGTAAAGGCCTTCCCACGTGCAGCATCTTGTTTGCCTTTGCGGTGTTTAATATTCGCCCATTTAGAGTGTCCTGACATAAGAAATCGCCCCTTTAATCATGTATCATATCAAAATCTAAAATTGACCTAACCCTTTGATAAGGTAGCCACAAGTCCATGTTTGAGCAATAGAAAAGTCTCCATTCAAACCGACTTTAACAACACCAAAAATTCTTGGTTGCCACCACTTCCAGCAATGCAAGATGCTGTTTGATTGGCTACCTGAATGCCCAGATCCAAAAGCCCCGTTATCGCGCGGTCAACCACATTTCCAAGGCAATCTGGCAACACCACACCCTTTTCAAGCTCATCATCTTTCGCCTCATATTGCGGTTTAAGGAGGGCAACCACATACCCTTCGGGCATCACCAAATCTAGAGCTACTGGCACAATTCGAATCATTGGAGTCCATCCCACATCCACCACAGCCAAATAGACACGTTCGGGTAAAGACATATGCAAAGCATTCGTGCGTTCCATGACCACCACACGGTCATCCTGTCTAAGCTTCCAATCCAATACACCATATCCCGTATCCACGGCGTACACTCGATTGGCACCTCTTTGTAGCAAACAATCAGTAAATCCACCCACATTCGCCCCTAAATCAACAGCCGTGTACCCGGCCACATCTAACCCAAAGACATCCAGAGCCCCATCGAGTTTATCCCCACCTCGACTGACAAACCGAATACTTTTTTTTCGTTTAGACATCCATACCCCAAATAAAAATGGGGCACGAGAATCGTGCCCCAAAACAGAATATCATTGACTATGGCACTTATGCCTCAACCAACTCTCGGCTATGCCCAGAAGCATCAACGACTTTTTGAGCGACATCGTGTGGAACTGGGTCATAATGCGAAAACGCCATAGTATAATCGCCCGTACCTTGTGTCATTGAACGCAATGCCGTCGAATATTTATACAAATCTGCCAAAGGAACCTCAGCGTGAATGACCTGGAAGTTCCCCTCGGGATCCATGCCTTGAATGCGTCCCCGCCTTCCATTTAAGTCACCCATGACATCACCCATATATGTTTCAGGAACAACCACACTCACTTTATAAATAGGTTCCAATAAAATGGGCTTGGCGTCTAAAAAAGCCTTTTGAAACGCGTGTGCCCCTGCCATTTTAAAGGCCATATCTGATGAATCGACAGGATGAAAAGAACCGTCGAATACGGTAGCCTCCACATCAACCACAGGATAACCCGCCAAAATACCACGTTCTAATGTTTCAAGAACCCCTTTTTCAACTGCTGGGACAAATTTACCCGGAATTGCCCCACCAACAATTTTATCGATAAATTCAAAACCATCACCTCGCTGTTTGGGTGCCACACGCAAAGAGGCTTCCCCAAATTGCCCACGTCCGCCACTTTGTTTTCTATGCCGGTGTTGGCCCTCCGCACTGCTTTGAATTGTTTCCCGATACGGAATACGCGGCTCTACCAAATCAACTTCCACACCGTATTTTCTTTTGAGTTTGTCGAAAACAACCGTGAGGTGAAGTTCACCTTGACCTTCAGCGATAATCTGATGCAATTCAGGGTCAAATCGTGATAAGAAACTGGGATCTTCTTCGTGAATATGTTGCAACCCAGTCCCAATCTTATCTTCGTCACCACGCGATTTTGGCTCAACAGCTACCCGAATGAGAGGATGAGGAAACTCGAAAGTTTGAATCTCTAGATGTCCATTTTTATTACAAAGCGTATTGCCAGTATGGGTATCCTTCAGTTTGATCAAGGCACCAATATCGCCAGCACCAATAACACCCATATCATCACGTTTGCCACCATTCATCGAATAGATTTGTCCAATGCGCTCATTTGTATGTCTGTTGGTATTAAATACGTCTTCCCCTGATTTTAATATGCCAGAAAACACCCTCACAAACGACAAATCGCCTACAGATTCAGAAATGGTTTTAAATACCACAGCAGCCAAAGGAGCCTCATCCGTAGAACGTATCTCAATATCTTCACCGGAACCTTCTTTATGGGCCATAGGAAGGGGCAAATCTGCTGGACCAGGTGCAAATGCGGCCAAAAAATCTATGAGTAAATCGACACCCATACATTTGTTGGCAGTGCCACAAAAAACAGGATATAACGTGCGATTGGCCATGCCTATTTTTAAGCCATGTGCTACTTCTTCATCTGTCAAAACCCCTTCTTCCAAATAACGCTCGGTGAGCTCATCTTCACTCTCAGCAGCACTTTCAACCAGCTGTTCGCGCAGACCTTCGGCTTTGCTTTGATACTCTGTTGGGATATCTGATGCTGTCGCTTTACCTTTTTCATCATATGTAAACAACTTCATTTTCAGCAGATCAATGATCTGGCAAAAGCCGTCACTCTTACCAATGGGGATCTGAAACGGAACCGCACCATTGCCAAAATGTTCTTGGAGACCGCTCAAAGTCTTGTCGTAGTCTGCAAATTCTTTGTCCATATGATTGACAAAAAACAAGCTGGCACGATTGAATTCACTTGCAAAACCAAAGGCTTTATCGGTGCCTATTTCAACACCATTAGCTGCATTGACAAGCGTAACCGCGATATCCGCAGCCCAAATAGCTGTTTTTGTATCACCAATAAAGTCAGCATATCCAGGTGCATCAAGCAAGTTTACCTTTGTACCCTTCCAATCGCAGTGCAACAATGCCGTGCTGATCGAAATTTTGCGCAAAACCTCTGCCTCGGTAAAATCAGAAACTGTATTTCCCTCTTCAACAGATCCCAAACGACTGGTAATCCCGGCAGAAAATAAGACCGCTTCAGCCAAAGACGTTTTACCCGTACCGCTGTGCCCAACCAAAGCAAGGTTACGAATCTTATCGGATGCATATTTGTTCACGGCCAGTCCTCCTTCAGGCAATCATTCGTAAATGAGATATTTCACCAAAAAAATCCAAGTGATGGCCATAGGGCAAGTAGCTACCCAAGGACACGCATGATTATCAAACTCAATACACTTGTCAAGATATCTTTTGCGCAAATCTGCCGAATAAATAAAAAAGCCTTGAATCAAGTTCGATTCAAGGCTTTTCAAAATATTCCTGGCAACGCCCTACTCTCCCACAAGGTTGCCCAAGCAGTACCATCGGCGCAAGAGGACTTAACTTCTCTGTTCGGAAAGGGAAGAGGTGTGACCCCTCTGCCATAGCTACCAGGAAAAATATATAAATTGAATACGGAAGGGGAAATTTTTGAAAAGCACAGACACGATCTGCTGAAAAAAAGTTAAAATTGATCAAGCCTCACGGCTGATTAGTATCACTCGGCTGAATGCATTGCTGCACTTACACCTGTGACCTATCGACCTTGTGGTCTTCAAGGAGCCTTTAGGTGGGTTATCCCACGGGATATCTTATCTTGGAGTGGGCTTCGCACTTAGATGCTTTCAGCGCTTATCCCTTCCGAACATAGCTACCCAGCCATGCCTCTGGCGAGACAACTGGTACACTAGAGGTTCGTCCACTCCGGTCCTCTCGTACTAGGAGCAGCTCTCCTCAAATATCCTACGCCCACGGCAGATAGGGACCGAACTGTCTCACGACGTTCTAAACCCAGCTCGCGTACCACTTTAATTGGCGAACAGCCAAACCCTTGGGACCTTGTCCAGCCCCAGGATGTGATGAGCCGACATCGAGGTGCCAAACCTCCCCGTCGCTATGGACGCTTGGGGGAGATAAGCCTGTTATCCCCAGAGTACCTTTTATCCGTTGATCTTCGGCGCTTCCACGCGCTACCGTCGGGTCACTAAGCCCTGCTTTCGCACCTGCTCGACCTGTATGTCTCGCAGTTAAGCTCCCTTGTGCCTTTACACTCTACGCGCGATTACCAACCGCGCTGAGGGAACCTTTGGGCGCCTCCGTTACATTTTTGGAGGCGGCCGCCCCAGCCAAACTTCCCACCTGACAATGTTCCCGATCCTGATTCAAGGACCAAAGTTAGAATTCCAACACAATAAGGGTGGTATTTCAAGGTTGACTCCACGAGAGCTAGCGCTCCCGCTTCAAAGTCTCCCACCTATCCTACACATACTGAATCGAAAGCCAATGTCAGGCTGGAGTAAAGGTTCATGGGGTCTTTCCGTCCCGCCGCGGGTATCCGGCATCTTCACCGGAACTACAATTTCGCCGAGCCCCCTGTTGAGACAGCGCCCAAGTCGTTACACCATTCGTGCAGGTCGGTATTTAGCCGACAAGGAATTTCGCTACCTTAGGACCGTTATAGTTACGGCCGCCGTTTACGAGGGCTTCAATTCAGAGCTTTGCTCGAAAGCTAACCCCTCCTCTTAACCTACTCGCACCGGGCAGGTGTCAGCCCCTATACATCGTCTTACGACTTAGCAGAGACTTGTGTTTTTAGTAAACAGTCGCCCAGGCCGTTTCTCTGCGGCCTCCTTCAGCTTCCAGAGCAAGTCTGGTCACCTACTAAGAGGCGCTCCTTCTCCCGAAGTTACGGAGCCATTTTGCCTAGTTCCTTAACAGGGGTTCTCTCGCGCACCTTAGGATTCTCACCCCGTCTACCTGTGTCGGTTTGCGGTACGGACACCCTAAAAACTCACATAGAGGTTTTTCTTGGCAGCATGATTAAGGTCAGTTGGCTTGCCCGAAGGCTCGTTTCCCTGTCACCTCTCGGGGTTAAGACCGCCCGGATTTACCTGGACAATCCCCCTACGGGCTTCGACCTGCATTTCCAGTCGCAGGCTGACCGTCACTTCTGCGTCACCCCATAGTTCAAACGCTTTTAAGGTGGTATAGGAATTTTAACCTATTTTCCATCGCCTACGCCTTTCGGCCTCGGCTTAGGGTCCGACTAACCCTGGGCGGACGAACCTTCCCCAGGAAACCTTAGACTTTCGGTGAAAAGGATTCTCACCTTTTTTATCGCTACTCATGCCGGCATGGTCGCTTCTATTTCGTCCAGCAAACCTCACGATTCACCTTCGACCTACCATAGAATACTCCTCTACCACTCCAATCAATAAAGATTGAAGTCCGCAGCTTCGGCGGCAAGTTTTAGTCCCGATCATTATCGGCGCAGGTTCACTTGACCAGTGAGCTATTACGCACTCTTTAAATGAATGGCTGCTTCTAAGCCAACATCCTGGCTGTCTACGCACTCCCACATCCTTTATCACTTAACTTGCACTTAGGGGCCTTAGCTGGCGGTCTGGGTTGTTTCCCTCTCGGACACGAAGCTTATCCCTCGTGCCCTGACTCCCTTACATCAAGTAAACGGCATTCGGAGTTTGGTTAGGGTTGATAAGCGGTGAAGCCCTCGAGCCTATCCAGTGCTCTACCTCCGCTACTCTAATAAGAGGCTAGCCCTAAAGCTATTTCGAGGAGAACCAGCTATCTCCAGGTTTGATTGGCCTTTCACCCCTACCCACAGCTCATCCCCCAATTTTTCAACATTGGTGGGTTCGGACCTCCACGCGAGATTAGTCGCGCTTCATCCTGGCCATGGGTAGATCACCTGGCTTCGGGTCTACCCCACGCTACTATGGTCGCCCTATTCAGACTCGCTTTCGCTACGGCTACCCTACAAAGTAGGTTAACCTTGCAACGCAGGAGTAACTCGCCGGCTCATTATGCAAAAGGCACGCCGTCAGGATTACCAAAACCGAAGTTATGGATCACCCTCCGACCGCTTGTAGGCAAACGGTTTCAGGTTCTATTTCACTCTCCATTCAGGAGTACTTTTCACCTTTCCCTCACGGTACTAGTTCACTATCGGTCACAGAGGAGTATTTAGCCTTGGAAGGTGGTCCTCCCAGATTCCTACAGGATTTCACGTGTCCCGCAGTACTTGGGAACAAAATCACAGGAGTCTGCTACTGTTTCGTCTACAGGGCTTTCACCTTCTATGGCCAGACGTTCCAGAACTGTTCGTCTACAGTGCAGATTGGTAACTCCCTGACCGGGCTGCATTCCGATCAAACTTTGCCCCACAACCCCAATTGTACAACGCATGCAGGCTTTAACATACAATTGGTTTAGGCTATTTCCGTTTCGCTCGCCACTACTCAGGAAATCGCGATTGCTTTCTGTTCCTAGGGTTACTTAGATGTTTCAGTTCACCCCGTTAGCCCCACCTACGCTATGTGTTCACGTAGGGGTAATACGGCATTACCCGTATTGGGTTGCCCCATTCGGAAATCTCCGGATCAAAGGTTGTTTGCACCTCCCCGAAGCTTATCGCAGCTTACCACGTCCTTCGTCGCCTCTCTGTGCCAAGGCATCCACCGTTTGCCCTTTATAGCTTGATCAAAACAAATTTTCAGCAGATCACGCTTGTGCTCTACAAAAAATAATCCATGCTTGAAAAAACAATTTTCGGCATTTGAAAATTGATTCCCGCTTCCGTATTCAATTGTCAAAGAACAGTCGGGGAAAACTCCCCAATTTATAATAAGAGCATAAATAATTTTAAGACTTTTGGTGGAGATAACCGGGATCGAACCGGTGACCCCTGCCTTGCAAAGGCAGTGCTCTCCCATCTGAGCTATATCCCCAAAATATTTATCAATATGGTGGGTCTAAGTGGATTTGAACCACTGACCTCGCGCTTATCAGGCGCGCGCTCTAACCAACTGAGCTATAGACCCGTTAAAAAACCGGGCAAAAGCCCAGTTCCTTTAAAAACCAAATAACGTGCATATGCCAAAACTTGGCATTGACTTACAGAGTATATGTGAACGTCAATGACTCCACATAAGGTCTCCATAGAAAGGAGGTGATCCAGCCGCACCTTCCGATACGGCTACCTTGTTACGACTTAGCGCCAATTACCAGACCCACCTTCGGCATCTCCCTCCCTTGCGGGTTGGGCGAATGACTTCGGGTGTTCCCGACTTTCATCGCTTGACGGGCGGTGTGTACAAGACCCGGGAACGTATTCACCGTGGCATGCTGATCCACGATTACTAGCGATTCCGCCTTCATGTAGTCGAGTTGCAGACTACAATCCGAACTGAGACCGGTTTTCTGGGATTGGCTCCACCTCGCGGTATTGCAACCCTTTGTACCGGCCATTGTAGCACGTTTCCAGCCCCGGACGTAAGGGCCATGAGGACTTGACGTCATCCCCACCTTCCTCCTACTTAACATAGGCAGTCTCCCTAGAGTTCCCACCATTATGTGCTGGCAACTAAGGATAGGGGTTGCGCTCGTTGCGGGACTGAACCCAACATCTCACGACACGAGCTGACGACAGCCATGCAGCACCTGTATACCTGCTCCGAAGAGAAACCCTATCTCTAGGGCGGTCAGGTATATGTCAAATCCGGGTAAGGTTCTTCGCGTTGCATCGAATTGAGGAACATGCTCCACCGCTTGTGCGGGTCCCCGTCAATTCCTTTGAGTTTCAGCCTTGCGACCGTACTCCCCAGGCGGGGTACTTAATGCGTTAGCTACGGCACAGAAGGGGTCAATACCTCCTACACCTAGTACCCATCGTTTACGGCTAGGACTACCGGGGTATCTAATCCCGTTCGCTCCCCTAGCTTTCGAGCCTCAGCGTCAGTATTAGACCAGAAAGCCGCCTTCGCCACCGGTGTTCTCTCTGATATCTACGCATTTCACCGCTACACCAGAGATTCCGCTTTCCTCTTCCATACTCAAGATTAACAGTTTCGACTGCAGGCTGTAGGTTGAGCCCACAGATTTCACAGTCGACTTATTAGTCCGCCTGCGCTCCCTTTACGCCCAGTAAATCCGAACAACGCTTGCCCCCTTCGTATTACCGCGGCTGCTGGCACGAAGTTAGCCGGGGCTTCCTCTGAAGGTACCGTCAGACGGCGAAAGTTATTCGCCGCTTTCTTCCCTTCTGACAGGAGTTTACACCCCTAAAGGCTTCATCCTCCACGTGGCGTCGCTGCGTCAGGCTTTCGCCCATTGCGCAAATTTCTAGACTGCTGGCCCCCGTAGGGGACTGGACCTTTCTCAGTTCCAGTGTGGCCGATCACCCTCTCAGGCCGGCTATTCATCGTCGCCTTGGTGAGCCGTTACCTCACCAACAAGCTAATGAACCGCGGACCCATCTCTAAGCGAGACAACCGAAGTTGCCCCTTTAACAACGGTCTCCATGCGGAGCCGTTGCGTTATGCGGTATTAGCCCTTCGTTAGAAGGGTTGTCCCCCACTCCGAGGTAGGTTATCCACGTGTTACTCACCCGTTCGCCACTGTCCGGCACCCCGAAGGGCACCTTCTCGTTCGACTTGCATGACTAAGACACGCCACCAGCGTTAGTTCTGAGCCAGGATCAAACTCTCCGTGTAAATATATGAGAGTGCCCAAATTGCGGGCTTTTTTTATTATACTGAAATTCCCAAAAATACTTGAGAATCTACCAAGTTTTTAAATGACACATGCACGTTATTTGATTTTCAAAGAACAGGCGCGACAACTCGCGCTGACAAACATTTAATTTACAAAACCAATTCCAAAATGTCAATATCTTTTTTCTTAAGTTACATCCTCAAAAATACACTTTTTGAAAACTTAAGAATATTTCTGACAAGCACTTAATTTACAAAACCAATTCCAAAATGTCAACATCTTTTTTCTTAAGTTACATTCTCCAAAATACACTTTTTGAAGACTTAAGGATATGTCTGACAAGCACTTAACTTACAAACCTGCTTCCAAAATGTCAACATCTTTTTTCTTAAGTTACATTCTCCAAGGCATTTCTACCGCAGATTTAAGAATATACAGGTTCACATTTCCAATGTCAACACTTTTCTAAAAGAATTCGCCCCTTACTGAGGTTTCTCTGACATCAACCTCTCCTTCAAATTGGCGTAGATGCTCTAGGGCCATTGTGATGTCTTTTACCACCCACGTGTCATACTCTATTTTTAAAGCCCTTTCAAGGGCAACAATAGCTTTAGGTTCCTCTATTTGCATCAAGGCTCTGGCCGTGGCTTGCCGGATATTTCTATCTGTATCCTGCATCAAGGGCAGCAAATTATTCAGAACTCTCTTAGACCGCAACGAACCTAATGCCCAAATTACTTTGACTCGAACCTGGATACTTTCATCTTGAAGTGCCACTTGCAGATGAGGAATCGCCTCAGCAATGCGCTGAGCGCCTAAGAATGATGCTGCCTGCGCTCGCTGTTCAGGCGTACCAGAACGCAATTGGTCTATATAATTGCGATCTACAGAACCACACCCACACATGAACAAGCAACACAGCAGTATAACTGACTTTACGCACATACAGCTTTCAATGCCTCATAATTAGCTTTTATGGTTGTTTCTATATCGGCATCGGTATGTGCAAAAGAAACAAATGCCCCTTCAAATTGTGATGGCGCCAAATAAATACCACGATTTAGCATCTCTCGAAAATAACGCGCAAACAGATCTTGATCACACGCATTGGCATCTTCAAAAGTGGTCACAGGATGATCAACAAAAAATAATGTCATCATGGAACCGACACGATTGATATGAAACTTCAGCCCAAGAGATTTCATGTTTTCCTGGATACCCCGCTCTAATGCTGCTGCTCGGTTTTCAAGGACTTCATATACAACTTTATCTTGTAGACGCTTTACGGTCTCATAACCAGCGGTCATTGCCAATGGATTGCCAGACAAAGTACCCGCCTGAGATACTTTTTTGCCCAGTGGCGAAATATCAGACATGATTTCCCGTTTGCCACCAAAAGCTCCCACAGGCAAACCGCCTCCGATAATTTTGCCCAATGTTGTAAGATCTGGCGTGATCCCAAAGCGTGCTTGTGCACCACCCGCATTCACACGAAACCCAGTAATGACCTCATCAAAAATGAGCACAATGCCCAACTCAGACGTCAACTCGCGCAGCCCTTCCAAAAATCCGGTAACAGGCGGAATCACCCCCATATTCCCAGCAATAGGTTCTACAATAATGGCTGCGATCTCACCCTTATTCTCGGCCACGGCCATTTGAACAGCCTCCAAGTTATTATAAGGCACTGTAATTGAATCGGCTGCCGTACCAGGTGTAACACCTGGACTACTGGGTGTACCCAATGTTAAAGCAGATGAACCTGCCTGAATCAAAAAACTATCGGCATGGCCATGCCAACACCCTTCAAACTTGATAATTTTATTTCGTCCTGTATGGCCTCTTGCCAAGCGAATGGCCGACATGGTCGCTTCGGTTCCCGAGTTCACCATGCGAACCATCTCAATAGAGGGCACCATCTTAGTTACCAACGTTGCCATTTCAACTTCACTCTGGGTAGGTGCGCCAAAACTCGTGCCTCGAGCACAGGCAGCGTTAATGGCTGCAACCACATCAGGGTGCGCATGTCCCAAAATCAGAGGCCCCCATGAACACACATAGTCGATATATTCATTACCATCGACATCTTTAATATGTGCGCCATACCCTTCGGCAATAAACAGCGGATCTCCGCCAACGGCACCAAACGCGCGTGCGGGACTGTTGACACCCCCAGGTATTACTTGCTGCGCCAACTCAAAAAGTTCGTCTGATCTTAAACGCAAATCGCACCTCCCAATCAATGAAGTTAAACACTAAAAGACAAAGCTTCGACAAATCTCTGGACCATATACCTATATGTATAGACCAAATACCTTCAATAGAACCCGTTGTGTAATGTACAAAAAGCCCAATACCAAATATCGGTTATAGTTGAATTCTTCTCATAGCCTTCCAACTTTAAATATACCCCACCGGTCTTCCTGTCAAGTAATTTCCTTTCCCTTGCGCCAAAAGAAAACCAAGGGTATATTTATACATATGCGGCAGTAGCTTAATGGATAGAGCATCTGACTTCGGATCAGACGGTTGGGGGTTCGAGTCCCTCCTGCCGCACCACTTACAGAGGCTCCGATATATATCGGAGCCTCTCTTACATTTTATGGCAACAACCAAACCAAGAAACCACCCATTGCTTCAACAGATCCTATGCAAGACACCATCTCCATACGCGGTGCCCGCCAGCATAACCTCAAAAATATAAACCTGGATATTCCTCGGAACAGCTTGGTTGTTATTACGGGTCCATCGGGTTCTGGTAAATCATCACTGGCATTTGACACCCTCTACGCTGAAGGCCAGAGACGCTACGTTGCGTCTTTGGCAACCTATGCGAGGCAATTTCTCGACGTTATGGACAAACCAGATGTCGACACCATCGAAGGGTTGTCACCCGCTGTAGCGATTCAACAACGTGGTGCCACGCGCAATTCACGATCGACCGTTGGTACTGTCACAGAAATTTATGACCACCTGCGTTTGCTCTTTGCGCGCGCCGGATCACCTCATTGCCCAATCTGCGGCAAGGCCATTGAACGCTATACTGTAGAATATGCCGTTGATCGTCTGCTCAAACTACCCGAAAGACAACGCATTCAAATACTCGCACCGCTTGTGCGCAATGAAAAAGGGGGCCATCTCAGTACATTTGAAACACTGCGTAAAGAGGGCTATGTGAGAGCACGTGTCGACGGTGAAATTATCGCCTTAGACACTGACATCACCTTGGACAAGTCAGAACCCCATACCATTGAAGCAGTTATCGATCGCTTGGTCATTCGCCCAGATATCAACAGCCGACTTGCCGACTCACTCGAAACAGCTTTAGACCTTTCCAACAGTATGGTCACCGTTGACATTGTCGATCAAGAAGAATGGACATTTTCAACGCGGTTTGCCTGCACCGAGGGCCATTTTGAAATTGAAGAACTCGAACCACGTCTCTTTTCTTTTAACAGCCCGCATGGTGCCTGTCCAACGTGCAAAGGCACGGGATCTGTGCCCGAAATTGACCCAGGCAGCATCGTATCTGACCCCACGTTATCCATTCTGGAGGGCGCGGTTGCCCCCTGGGGCATTCCCAGAGGAAAACGCCAAGTTGAGCAGTTGCAACATATGGCCAAGCACCTGTCATTCGACTTGTCGACACCCTTTGGTGATTTACCCGCCAAAACGCGAAAAGATATTCTGCATGGAACAAAACATAAAAGCTTTACATTTGACGGCATCATACCCCAACTCCAACGTCAACACGACGAAGCCACCGCAGAAGACGCGCAAGAAAAAATCACGCAGTATACAAAACACAATACATGTTCTGACTGTCGTGGTACAATGCTTCGTCCAGAAGCGTTGGCAGTCACAGTAAACCAACAGACAATCAGCGACATTGCCAATCTGTCTATTCAAAAAACATACGCCTTCTTTCAATCGCTCAAGCTCTCAGACAACGCCGCAGAAATTGCAGCGCCAATTATTCGTGAAATCCAAAACCGTCTCAGCTTTCTCCAAGACGTGGGTGTAGAGTACCTCTCCCTATCTCGAAAAGCGGCCACACTTTCTGGTGGCGAATTTCAACGCATTCGCTTGGCCACTCAAATTGGAACCCGATTGGTGGGTGTGCTGTATGTGCTCGACGAACCCAGTGTGGGTTTGCACCCACGGGACAATCGGAAACTCATCGGCACCTTTTGCCAATTGCGAGATTTGGGGAATTCGGTCATTGTTGTAGAACACGACAGTGAAGCCATGACGACCGCAGACCATCTCATCGATATGGGCCCAGGGGCCGGGGAACACGGCGGCGAAATCATGGCCCAGGGCACCCCTGATGAGGTAAGGGCCAATAAGAACTCCCTTACAGGTGCTTACCTTTCGGGAACAAAAACCATTCCCAATCCACCCAATCAGAGATCAGCCAAAGGTCATATTACTATTGCTGGGGCAAATGGCAATAACCTCAAGTCTGTCACAGCAAAAATACCACTGGGTGTATTTGTCTGTATCACAGGTGTCTCTGGCTCAGGAAAAAGCTCACTTATCAACGGCACACTTTACCCCGAATTGGCGCACCGCATTCATCGGGCAACACGACCCCCCTTGCCTTTTGACAGTATCGAAGGTGATCACCAAATAGACAAAGTTATCCGCATTGATCAAGCACCCATTGGTCGAACACCTCGTTCCAATGCCGCCACTTATACCAATTTATTCACTGCTGTGCGTGAGCTTTACGCCCAATTGCCCGAAGCCAAAGTGCGTGGTTATGGTTCTGGCCGCTTCAGTTTCAACGTGAAGGGGGGGCGTTGTGAAGTTTGCCAAGGTGATGGCGTGCGTAAAATTGAAATGCATTTTTTACCCGATGTTTTTGTAACATGTGAGGCCTGTGGTGGCACACGTTATGATCGTGAAACACTCGAAGTGCGATACAAAGGATCATCTATTGCCGATGTGCTGTCAATGACGGTCGATCACGCGCTCACCTTTTTTCGAGATATTCCTCAAGCCCAGCGCCAACTCAAATCATTGGCAGATGTTGGCCTGGGTTATCTTCGCCTGGGTCAATCTGCTACAGCCCTCTCAGGAGGCGAAGCCCAACGCGTCAAGCTTGCTTCGGAACTTGCCCGAACCGCTACAGGAAATACACTTTATTTACTTGACGAACCGACCACGGGGTTGCATTTTGAAGACATCCGCGTGCTCATTGAAGTGCTGGACCGTCTTGTAGACAG